>CAVDQJ010000051.1:0-13439 GCA_963611005.1 bacterium
AAATTATACAATTATATTTTCAAATGTAAACCATTTTTTTATATTTTTTTAAACTTTTAAAAACGTTATTAAAAACACATAAGAAAACATATTGTTTTTTTAAAAAAATAGCATTATTTTTTAATGCTATTTTTATATTAATTTATAAATCTAAATCATCTAATTTATCAAATGGAGATGCTCTTTTAACATCATCTTCTTTAATAACATCTACTCCTTTAACTTCAGGAAGTTTTTCTCCATCTTTATGAACATTTAAAGGAATGATTGTAATAAGTAAAGAATAAATACATTCATCGATATTGATTACATTATTATCTACATAGAATATATCATCAGTTTCAAGTTCTTCTTGATCTGTAAAGAATAATGTATCTTTTACTTTATATGATTTATCAAATTCTTTTAATGTATAAGATGAAATTAAAGTTAAATCTACATTTACATTAAATTTTAATGTAACAACATTACTAACTTTATTAGCTTCAACATATCCATCAATTTTATTAAATGATTTAATAGAATAGTAGCTATTAAGCTTATTTAATTCATTTACTTCATTAATAACTACTTTTTCTTCTTTATTTCCTATGGTTGAATAAAATAATCTCATGATCTTAAATTTACATTAAATTTCTTATTTAATGTCTCCACTATTTTACTATTAGCTTCTTCAATTTCATTTTCTTTTAATGTGTGATCAAAAGATTCAAATGTAACAGTTAACGCAACAGATTTATGATTATTTAATATATTATTTCCTTTATAAATATCAAATAAATGTACATCTTTAATTAAAGAAGAACACTTCTTAATCTCACGTTTAATATCACCATAACTAATAGAATCATCAAGTAAGAAAGCATAATCTCTACTAGATTGAGGGAATGAAGATATAGCTTCAAATTTATTATTTTTAGATTTAGTAGCAAATAATAAACTTAAATTCATCTCTAATAAAATTAAAGGATCTTTATTATCTTTTAAAGTAGGATATATATCTCCCATAACACAAAGTGGTTTACCATCTAATGTAACTAAAGCACTTCTATTTGGATGGAATTCATTACCTTCACTAATTCTATTATATTTAATACGAGATAAAGATACATTAAACATATTTAAAATGTTATCTAAAATACCTTTAACATCATAATATGAATAATCTCTATCAACGATTTCATCACTTAAATATTTTTTACCACTTAAAACTACAGCTAAATGAGTTTCATTAGATTTAATTGAATCAATCTTAGATATTTCATATAAACCAAAATTTTTATTTTGATGATTTAAATTATATTTAGTAGCTTCTAATACACTTGATAAAAGATTAGTTCTTACATACATATGGTCTTCAGTAATAGGATTTTTAATAACATATCCTTCACTTTTATTTAAATAATTAAATGATTCAGCTAGTTTTTTATTTATCATTGTATAAGTAATAATCTTATATAAACCATTATTAGTTAAAAATTCTGATATAACTTTTTCTTTTTCTTCTACTACTTGTCTTCCTCCAACAGTAGTTTCCATAAATGGAAGAGAAGAAGAAATATTATCAATACCTTTAAATCTAATTACTTCTTCACTTAAATCAGCTTCACCTTCAATATCGATTCTAGCTTTAGGAACTAATACTTTAAAATGTTCACCATCTTCTTCAACATAAGTAAAATATAATGAAGTTAAAACATCTTTAATTTCATCATAACTAAATGATGTTCCTAATCTATTATTGATATATGTAGCACTTGAAGAGATATATTTATCTTCATGATTTAATACATCATATTTTGATATTGTAGATATAGAATCATATTTAGATAATTCTTTTAATAAATTAGTAGTTAAATTTAATACATAATCAGTTTGATCTTTATTCAATCCTTTAATAAATCTTTGACTTGAATCACTTGATAAACCAAGTCTAGTACATGTTTTTCTAATTGAAACATGATCAAATATAGCAGCTTCTATAGCAATATTTTTAGTTGAAGAAGAAATTTCGCTATTTTCTCCACCTAAAATTCCAGCAATACACATACTATCACCATTGCTAGTAACTACTAAATCACCTTTTTTAATTTCATGAATTTTACTATCTAATGCGACATATTTTGTTTCGATATCATCTTTAACAGTTAATTCATGCTTAGGTAATTTATCTAAATCATACATATGTAAAGGTTGACCAGTTAATAACATAATATAATTACCTAAATCAACAATATTATTGATAGATTTAATACCTTCACTTCTTAAACAATTTTTAAGCCATAAAGGTGATTCTTTAATTTCGATACCTTTAACAACCTTAATAGCAAATTCTTTACATTTATCAGTATCGCTATTACATACAAAATCAGTTTTATATGTTGAATCATCTTTTACTTCAGGAATATTAACTTTTCTAGAAAATAAAGCTCCAACTTCTTTAGCAACATTAAATAAAGCGTAACAATCACTTCTATTTGCTAATAAATTTAAATCTAATATATCATCATCCAAACCTAAATGATGAAGAATTTCAGTATCTCCTACAACAAATGAATCATCTAAAATTTCAATACCTTTAATTTGTTCTTCTTTTAAATATTTTGGATCTACACCAAGTTCATTTAAAGCACAAAGCATTCCATTGCTTACTTGTCCTCTAATTTGACCAGCTTTAATCTCTCCTCCAGGAAGTTTAGCTCCAACTTTAGCAACTATAACTTTAATTCCTTCTTTACAATTAGGAGCACCACAAACGATATCTAAAATTTCATCACCAACATCAACTTTAGTAACATGAAGATGATCGCTATCAGGATGAGGTAAGCAACTTAAAACTTTACCAACTACTAAATTAGTAGCATTACTCATCTTTTTAATTTCTTCAACTTCTATTCCGCTATTTGTTAATTTAGAAGCTATTTCTAAAGCACTAATTCCTTCTAAATCAACATATTTTCTTAATTCATTTAAACTTACTAACATAAATTAATCCTCGACTTTCTTATTAAATTCATTAATAAATTTAATATCGTTAGAGTAGATTCTTCTAATATCATCAATTCCATATCTTAACATTGCAACACGTTCAATACCTACTCCAAAAGCAAATCCTGAATAAACATTAGGATCATATCCATTCATCTTTAAAACATTTGGATGAACCATGCCTGCACCTAAAATTTCAATCCAACCGCTTCCTTTACATGTTGGACAACCTTTTCCACCACATTTAAAACAAGATATATCAACTTCAACGCTTGGTTCAGTAAATGGGAAGAAACTACTTCTAAAACGAACTTTACTATCTTTAGAAAACATCGATTTAGCAAATAATTCAAGTGTGCCTTTTAAATCAGACATCTTAATATTTTTATCGATAACTAAACCTTCAATTTGAGCAAATTGATGGGAGTGAGTCATATCGTCATCATCTCTTCTATAACATTTTCCTGGACAAATAATTTTAATAGGTTGACCACCTTTTTTCTCCATAACATAAGCTTGTACAGCGGATGTATGTGTTCTTAATAATGTTTCATCATCGATATAAAATGAATCTTGCATATCTCTAGCTGGATGATCTTTAGGAATATTAACTAATTCAAAATTATATTTATCTTTAACAACTTCAGGACCTGCTTCAACAGTGTATCCCATTCCAACAAATATATTTTCAATCTCTTCAATTACTTTATAAAAAGGATTAACAGGAGCGCTTACTAAAGAATTACCTGGTAAAGTTATATCGATTACTTCTTTTTTAAGTTCTTCTTCTAACTTTTTCTTTTCAAATTCTTCTTTAATAGCGTTTAATTTAGCTTCTACAGCTTTTCTAACTTCGTTATATTTTTCTCCAAATGCTTTTTTATCGTTAACATCTCTAATTTTGTTCATCATTAAAGAAATCTTACCTTTTTTTGATAAGAATTTAACAAATACTTCATCTACTTTATCTAATGATTCTGCATTTTTAATATCTTCATCAGCTTCTTTTTGAAGATCTTCAAATTCTTTTTTAAAATCTAACATATCTATCTCCTTTTATATAAATAAAAAAGAATTAGGTTAATAGGAACGAGCTTCCCCGCGGTACCATCCTAATTCTTAATGCACTTAATTTTTACTTGTAACGTAAGTAAACGTTTGCTCCAAGGTGAATTCATCAATAGTCTTATTGAAGAGTTTTCACTTTCTCTCTTCTCCCTAAAAATAAGATGTTTATTGATTACTTAGTCTTTTCTTAGCAATAAAATTATATCTAAAATAAATATAATTATAAAGTTAAATTAATCTATTTTTTAATAGATTCATATAAAGAAAGATATTTATCAGCTGATTCATCCCATGAATGATTTACTTTCATAGCATTTTTAATAAGCTTATTAAATGTATTTCTTTCTGTTAAATATGTATTAATCGCTTCTCCACAACTAACAACACAGCTTGAAGGATCATAATTAACAAAGCCAAATCCGTTAGCATTTAATTCTTCTTTATCATCTTTTGAAACTGTGTGGTATGGAATAACTGTATCTTTAAGACCTCCAGTTAATCTAACAAGTGGTAATGTTCCATATGTTTGAGCGATTACTTGGGATAATCCACAAGGTTCAAATGCGCTTGGCATGAGTAAAATATCACTAGCTGCATATAATTTATGAGCCATTTCTTCGTTATATCCTACATAAAAATAGACGTGTTTACTATTTCTTCTAGCAAGTTCTAAAAACATACTTGTAGCATATTCTTCTCCACTTCCAATAATAGCGACATTACACCCAGTATAGCTTAAATATTCACAAGCATCTCTCATTAAATATAATCCTTTTTGTTCAGATAATCTTGAAATGATACAAACTAAAGGTAAATCACTATTTAAGAAATGTTCTTTACAAAAAGCTTCTTTATTTGCTTTTTTACCTGTTTTAAATGATGAAACAGAATATTTTTTATAAATTAAATTATCTTTTTTAGGATTAAAGAATTCTGTATCCATTCCATTTAAAATACCAACAAAATCATTCTTTCTTAAATTTAAATCATAAGAAAGACCTTTACCACCATCATTTGTTAATAATTCACTTGCATGAGTTAAAGAAACAGTTGTGATTTTATCAGAATAAACAATACCTGCTTTTAAAGTAGAAACTTGTCCATCGAGCTGAATCTTTCCTTCATCGAATAATCTATCAGGTAATCCATAAAAATCAAATAAACAATATTTATCAAAATAACCTTTAAATTCAGGATTATGAATAGTCAAAACTGTTTTAATATTTTTAAAATAACCATTCTCTTTTAAATTAGTATCTAAATTTTTAATGACACAAGGAAGCATTGCGGTTTGATGATCATGAACATGAACGATATCTACTAAAAATGGTAAATGTCTAATAAATTCAATAACTGCATTATTAAAATATGCAAATCTTTCTCCATCATCAAAATATCCATAAATATTATCTCTATAAAAATAGTTATCATTTTCAATAAAATAATAATCAATACCTAAAAATAAACAATGATATACTGAAGTAGAAATATTTCTCCAATTCATTTTAACATTAAAAGTATAAATCTTTTTAAGTTTATATTTTTTTCTAATATCAACATGTTTATAAAATGGTAAAACTACACTTACATTATGTCCTTTTTTTACATATTCTTTACTTAAAGCTAAAACAACATCAGCAAGTCCACCAGTTTTAAAAAATGGTAAACTCTCTGAAGTACACATTAAAATATTCATTAGATTATACTTCCTCCTTTAATATATAATGGCTCATCTTCTTTACCTTCTAATTTATTTTTTGATTTAAACACACATCTTTTATTAGCGACTACATTTTTTAAATGTACTCCACTTTTAACAACTGTGTGTGAAAATAAAATACAATTTTCTACACTTGCACCATCTTCAACAACAACATCACGTGCTAATATTGAATTTTTAACAGTTCCATTAATTGTACTTCCATTTGCAAGTAAAGAACATTTAACATCAGCATGTTCTCCATATAATACAGGTCTAGAGTTATGTGTTGTTGTATAAACATATACATCTCTATCTTTTAAGAAAGGATTGTCAATTCCTTCTTTTAAAAGCTTCATTTGATTTGAAAAATATTTTTCAAAACTATTAAAGCACATTACTTCGCCTTTATATTCTACACAATTAATCTTGTTATACATTTTTGTATAATACTTAACCATATCTTTGATTGAATAAATTTCACTAACTTTACTTGAATCATCGATCAATTGGTTAAAGAAACTTCTATTAAAAATAAATATATCTAAACAAACATTAAATTTCTTATTTTTATCTTTTGGTGTAATATTTACAAATTTTTGAGCATTACCAATCGCGTCAATAACAACTTTTTCACAACCAGAAAACATATCACTATCTTCACTTGTTGTATAAACTAAAGAACATTCAGCGCCTTTTTCGATATGTTTTTCTAATAATTCTTGAAAATTAGCATTTAAAATAAAATGACATGGAGCGACGATGATATAATCTGAATCATTATCATAAAGAACATAATCATTTTCTTTTAAATTATTGATATCAGTATTATATAAAGGATTAAGGATACCTTTTTCATTAACTAAAGTTCTTAAAAATCCTGTTTTACTATTTTTTAAATAAATCGAATCTCTTGAAATATGTTTTGTAATGTTTTTAGCATGATCTTTAACTAAAATTCCAATATCATCGATTTCACTATTTGTAAAAGAACTTAAAATAAAATCAATAAAAGTATATCTACACAATAAAGTTGTAACAGATAATGAACGTAACTCAGTTAATGCACCGAGTTCAGCATCAGTGTGAAGGTCAACTAAACCTAAAATTTTATTAAGCATTATTGTAATTCCCTTTCTTTATCAATTAAGATAATTTCATCACTATCTTTATTAACTACTTCGTTTTCATCAATCTCAGTGCCTGGACCTAAAATCGCATTATTAACAAAAGCATTTTTACCAATTTTAACTCCTGGCATTAAAACACTTCTTCTTACGATTGCACCTTCTTCGATTGTGACTTCATTTGAAATAACACATTCTTCAGCAGTACCAAAAATATATGCACCTTGATTGATTAAACAATCTCTAACTTTTCCATCTTTTCCAATCAATTGTGGACGAGATTTAGTATCTTCACTATAGACTTGAGGGAATGTATTGAAAGTAATCGTTTCTTCATTTCTTCTTGATGGTAATAACTCCATATTAGCTTCATGAAGCGAAGATAAAGTTCCAACATCTTTCCAATACCCTTTAAAACGATATGCGACTAATTTCTTTTTTTGTTTTAACATTGTAGGGATGATATTTTTACCAAAATCATGTTCAGATTTTGTATCTTTATGATCATCAACCAATGCTTTTCTTAAAGCTTTATAAGTAAAAACATAAACACCCATAGAAGCTAAATTGCTCTTTGGTTCTTTTGGTTTTTCAACAAATTTAGTGATATTATCGACATTATCAACTTCTAAAATACCAAATCTAGAAGCTTCTTTAATAGGAACTTCTAAAACGCTAATTGTACAATCAGCTTTGCTTTTAATATGAAGATTAATCATCTCTTTATAAGTTGTCTTATAAATATGATCTCCGCTTAAAATTAAAACGTATTCAGGATCTTGTTCATCAAGAAAATCGATGTTTTTATAGATAGCATCAGCAGTTCCATCATACCAGTTAGCACCTTCTTCAGTTTGACGAGGAGGGAGAGCTAAACATTCATTATTTACTCCATCAAATCCCCAAATCTCACCATTTGAGATGTAACTATTCAATACAACGGACTCGTATTGAGTTAAAACTCCAACACAATCGATTGAAGAGTTCGCAACGTTAGAAAGACAAAAATCAATAATACGATATTTGCCTCCAAAATAAACGGCAGGCTTAGCAACTTTTTTTGTTAAAGCTTGAAGCCTAGTTCCTTTACCACCAGCTAAAATCATCGCAACGACTTTTCTTGACATACTTGCTCCTTTATAAATTATTTATTTACTTTTTCAAAAAGTTTAACAAAACTTCTATTTTTATCATGTAAAACGACAAGTGTTTCATCGACTAATTCTGAAATCTTACCAACCTTATCACTTGGTGCTGATAAGATAACTTGAAGATTGAATTTTCTTAATAATTTAACAGCTTCTTTAAATCTAGTTGGATCCATCTTAGAGAATGCTTCATCAAAGATAATTAATCTAGTAGTATTAGCAATTTCTCCTTCTTCATTAGCGTGATAAAGTTGAGAGAATGAAGCTAAAATTGCGATATAGAAAGGAGTTTGAGTTTCTCCACCTGATTTTTTCTTAATCATCTTAGAAAGACGTTGTTCTTCTTTTGTTTCATTATTTGTAACGATTAAGTCAAAATCTAAATAACTTCTATAATCGGTGAATTTTTCAATATTAGCGATTAATTCATTATTCTTTTTGCTTTCTCCATCACCAACATCAACGATTTGACGGAATAAATCTTCCATGACATCTTTATATTTATTGATATATTCAGATTCATCTTCTCCTGTTTCAAGAAGTAAATCATCTTTTAACATATCATAATATCTTTTGTAAACTTGGCTTGGTTTAACTGTAAATCTATAAGAATCTTTTCCAAACATAGATTGAGCTAAAGCTTCATTTAAATTAGCGATTTGGTCTTCAGCATCTTCGATTGCTCCTCTAAGTTTAAAGATAAAGTCATCTTTAAATTGTTGAGTAGCTTTATTATAGCTATCTACAATCTTTTCCTTATATGAAGGAAGTTTAACTTCTTTAAAATCATTTAATTCGTTATTAAATTCATCATTATTTTCACTTTCAACATTAAATGAAAGATGGTAATTAGTAACATATTCTCTTCTAGCTTTTACTAATCCATTGAATAAGTTATTAACGATGTATTGTAAACGAGAAAGTTGAGCATTAAATATTGAATAGATTTCAATATTATTTTTACCTTCATCTTTCATCTTATTAAAGATAGGTGTAGCATCTTCACTAATCATGAATGCATCATAATTTTTAGCTAAGTTATCTTCTCTAATTTTGACGCTTTCTTCTTCAGCTTTAATCTTTTCTTCTTTAATAGATTTGTTTTCAGCGATTAAATTACCTTTTTCAATTAAAGAAGCTTCTTTATCTTTTTCAATTGAACGGATATCTTCTTCGATATCACTAATTCTTCTATCTAAAGATTCAAGTAAAGTTGTATCGTGTTGACTTAATTCGTTTTCAACATATTTTAATGTTTCTTTAAGTCCATCTAATGAAGAAATTCTTCCAATAGATGTTAAGATATTTTCAACTTCACCTAAAGATAAAATTTCTAAACTATTAGCATCTGTAATAATATTAGCAAGTCTTCTATAATTTTCTAAATTAGCGATGTTATCTTTAAGTTGATTGCTCTTTTCTAAGAAGAATCTATCACTGACATTTCTACCGATAAATGATTCTTGATATAATCTTGGATTCATCTTACTTAAAGCAAAATTACGATATAAATCACATTCTTTTGTAATACCATTACCATAATTTCTTGCTTCTTCAACATTTCTTGCTTTATATAATCTTCCAATTAAGAAATTAGCATAAGCTCTGGCACCTTCATCATCTGTAATAATTTCACTAGCTAAAGAATTATCTTCGCATTTATAATCTCTTTCAATAATTCTTTCTTGATCGACTAAAGCGATACTATAAATTCCATATTGACTTAATAATCTTCTTAAAATTGAATATGCGTCTAAATAATATTTAGGTGCTACAAAAAGATTGAATTTTTGATTGTATAAGAAACCTTCAATAGCATTTGACCAACTTAAATCTTTAATATCGATTAAATCAGCAAAAATATTGACTTCAATATGTTTTCCATATTTATCAGCTAATTCTTTTTCAAGTTCTTCTTTAACAGTTATTAAACTTCTACTATAAGGTTTTTTACCTTGTTTCATCGAAGATTCTTCATCTTTTAAGCTTCTAATCTTCTTTTCTAAAGAATTGATTGATCTAGCTAAAGAGATAGCTAAAGCAGAAACTTTTTGTTTAAATGAAGTCATAACTTGTTTTAATTCAGTTAAATCATCATTGCTAATCGAAGCTAAATCATCGATATGTTTTGATTTAAAATCAACTAAATATGTATGTGTATTTTTAGCTTCATCAAGTAAAACATTGATTTCTTCAAGTTTTTCTTCATCAACGCTATCTTTGTTAATTGTAGCTAAATTATTTAAAATATTAACAGCGTTTGTATCATAGCTTTCGATATATTTTGAAAGTATTGATTTAACTTTAATAACACTATCATTAATATTTTTAATATCTTGTTCTGTTTCTTGTTTTTGTTTATATAAATCTTCAGTTAATTTTTGAGTTGAATTGCTTGCTTTATCTTGAATTAAACCAACTTTTTTACGGTTTAATTGAGCTAAGTTTTCACCAAAATCAGCTAATTCTAAATCGATTTGATTGATTCTATTTTCATTTCTTTCGATTTGTTCTTTATATAACTTTAATTTTTCTTTACTTTGTTCAAGTTGACATCTTTCAACGATATATTGAGCGATTACATAATTTGTCTTGTTATCTGTATATGATTTATAAATTGTAGCGATATCTTCAAGTTTAGTAATTCTTTCTTCAATCGCTTTAGCTTCTTCTTCAAGACGTTTATATTCAAGAATATTCTCTTGAAGAACATCGAGATTAATATTAGCTTGAGGATCACAAACATATTCAGTGATGAAAGTTGTAATATCAGTAATTGGAGTAAATGATGTAGCTTTTTTAAGTAAGCTAAAATATTTATCTTTTAATCCACCAAATTTCTTTTTTAAGAAATCTTGATACGCTCTATTTGAATCAAAGAATTGATATTTTCCACTATTATGTTCATTAAAATATTTTGATAAAGCTTTATATTCCATTGGAACATTATCGACGATAAATTCATTTTCAGGAATTTTATCATCTAAGCAAAAATATCTATGTTCTTCACTTCCATCATCAAATGAATCGAAAACAATACCCATTGTATAGTTTGAATCATCGATGTCGTTATGGAATTCTAATGCGATATAAGATGTAAATCTTCCATTACGAAGATATTTAAAACCACCATCTAAAGTATCACCGATTTCACCTTTAAGATATCCTCTTAAAGTACGAGCTGGTTTATCCATTGCAGCTTTATTAAAGAATCTTCCTGTTGTATCACCAAGTAATACGATTTGAAGAGCGTCAATCAATGTTGATTTACCACTAGCATTAGCACCAGTGAGGAAAACTAAAGGTTTAACTTCGATAGTTTCATTCCAGAAATAATGCCAATTTATAATTTTAATTTTAGTTAAAAGTTTCATAAATCCTCCTAGTTATCCTTATTTTCATCAAGTATTGGGGTTTCGTTTTCATTGTTTAACTCATCTAAAGCATTACTCATAGCGATAATCTTTTCGTTATCGATTGCATAAATAATACTAGGAAGGATATAAAATGAAACATTACCTTCATCATAACTTCCACTGACTTTTGAAATAATGTTGTGATTTGCCATAAATCTTAAAGACTTACCGATTAATCTACCAGTAATCTTTTTTCCAGGCATTTGAATACCATGATCTAACATCATTTTAATCAAACTTGGAGTGGTCATATAAATAGATTGAGAACTGCTTCCACTCTCTTGTTTTTCATCTTCATAAATTAAACGTAATGTGAATAAAATTAAAGATGTTTCTCTATCAATTCTAATTCTATTATCTTCATATTCGTTAGTTAATGAAAATACACCTAAAATTAAATCTTTATTTAAATTCCATCCAGCAAATTTTAAATATTCATTTACTAAATCGTAATATCTTTCTAAAAATCTAAAATCAGGATTAACTCTAATAAGTTTTTCTCTATTGTCAAAAATATCTCTTACAATAAAGCTTTTAAGCATAAGTTTATTTACTACTTCTGCAAATTTGCTTTGATCACCACTTGTTAACTTAGCAAAATCTTCACTAAACATAATTATTTTTCCTCACTTTCTTTTTCTTTAACATGAAATATAAAATTTGGAATAATATACTCATGGTTTCTTATCTTTTCGTTATCTACATATTCAATATAATAGAAACAATCAGGATCATCTTTTTTAACTGTTGCTAAAATAAGAAGAACAAATGCATCGTGATTTAATAAAGGAATATCTTTACTTGCAATCTCTTTTTCTCCATTAAATGCACTATTCATAAATTCATAAACTCTTTCATCGCTATAGTTATCTAATGTTTCGTTTAAGAAGTTTTGCATGATGATATCGCTTGCTTCATCAAAATCAACGATTCCTAATGGTACACCTTCTTCTCTATATTTTCTTAATAATGGTAAGGTTACTGATTTTGAATCGATATAACCTTGTTCATAATAATTTAAACAATCTTGCATTCCTGAAAGAACCTTTGCAAGATTTCTTCCATTATTTAAACTCTTTCCATAATGTTTAAATATATTTTCTAAATGGCCTCTAATAGATTTATCAGTATTGTTTAAATATAAAATCTTATTAGTTGAACTCTTAGTATAAGTGTTATTTTCTTTATCGATATTTGAAATTAAATTATTAACAGTTTCATATGTATCACATATATAGTTAATCATCGTAATAATTTCGTTTTCAAGTTTAGCTTTATCATTTTCATGATGGATAACACTTGCTTGCGAGACAAGTTTATCTCTTGTAGCTTTATCTTTTAACCAACCTTCTAAAATTCTTATGATAGGTTTTTTAAATTTAGCAACACTATCAAAAGTTTTTAAAGGGTGATAATATCTATCACTAACTTTTCTTTTATATAAATCAAAATAATCATGTAAAACTTTGTTAGTATGGAAAGTCTTACCTAATCTGTTTTGATAAATTCTAATTGTATGAACTATTGTCATAAGTTCTAACTTTAACTTCTTTGTTGTAGAATAAGCTCTTTCTAAAGTTGTAAAGAAAAGCTCATCTTTTTCTTCATCTTCGAGTTTAAGCTCAGAATATGTTGAATGTACTAAACTTACATATGGAGATTCTTCATCATTGATGATATCTTTAATGCCTCTTAAAAGAAAAATTGAATATGTAGGTAAAATTACAGTTTCTTCAAAAGTTTCAGGATCAACAGCGATATCAATCCATCCTGTTTCTTCTAAACGTCTAACTATAAAACTAGCTTTACTAGATAAACTATCATAAATTAAACTAGTATCATCTTCATCATCAAATTCTTCATCTTCAAAACTAAATTCATATAAATCTTTACTTTTATCTTTTAAAGTTTTAACAAAATCGTTTTTAGAAATTAAAGATTCATCGTTTTCAAAAAGATCATATAAAGTCATCAAACTTTCAGCATATATAGC
>CAVDQJ010000052.1:0-3582 GCA_963611005.1 bacterium
AAAGATTAATGAATTTAATAATGATTTAGATAACTTAAATAATTCTGAATATATGTCTAATATTCAAGAAAGAATTTTTGTTTTAAATGAAGAAAATAATGGTATTGAAGCTAAATTAAGTGAATTAAAGAATTTTGATCCATTTGAAAATAGACCTACAATTTTAGATGAATTTAATAAAGCTAAAGATAAAAACAATGAAAGAATTAATCATCTTGAAGATGTAATTAAAAATAAAACTGAAGAAGTATTATTTGGTATTAGACCTGAAGATATTGGTCAAGATGGATTTAAAAACAATATTGTTCATGAATCTAAATATTTTGAAAATGATGTTTTAATTGCTGAACTTTTAGGTAATGAATATTATGTCCATGCTTTAATTGGTGATAATAAATTAGTTGCTAAAGTTAATGCTAATCAAGATATAAAACATGGTGATAATATTAAATTAGCTTTTGATTTAGATAAGATTCATTTATTCGATAAAGAAACAAAGAAATTAATTTGGTAAAATATAGTCTATGAAACATGTTGTTTTAGATAAGACTAGTGCAGATTTACTTTCTAAAAAAATTAAAAACAATGTAATTTATATCATTGTTTCTACTTTGATATATGTTTTAATAATGGCTTTATTATTTATTTTTGATAATAGAGCTTTATTTACATATTTTTCTTTAATCATGGCTTTATTAACTGCTATATATGTTGGATTTGTATTGTATTTTTATAGAGCTAATATTTCTAAATATAAAAAATATCAATCATTGATTTATAAAAGTCTTATAAATGAAAAAGAAAAATATAAGGGAAAAGTAGTAGAAATTGATCCTAAACCATTTTCAGTTGAAGGATTATTAACTAATAAATACAAAATTGAAATAGGTTTTAATTCATATGTTTTTTTATATATTGAAGTATCTAATTTAAATACATTATCATTTGGAAAAACATATGAATTTAATACTTATCAAAACTTTATTGTTGATTATGAGGAAGTAGAAAATGAACAAGAAAATAACTAATTTTTTGACATATAATTTTCTATTTATAATCGGTTCATTCTTTATTGCTTGGGCTGCTTTTTCATTAATTAATAATAGAATTTATGAAGTTAAAGAAACCGAAAGAATTAATATTTTTATTGAATCTCCAACTTGTTTAGATAGTTCTTATATTTCAGATTTTAATACTAAAATGAAAGAAAAACATAGTGAAATATATGAAACAAATTTTTATTACTATAGTGGATCTAATTCTAAAGTTAGTGATTATTATGAAAAGTTTGGTAAAACTAGTGATTTAATTATTCTTTCTAAAGTAGGTTTAGATTCTTTAAAAGAAAATGATATGTTAAGCGAGTATTTTTTACCTATTACTACTGATATGAATACAAAAATCAATAGCGATTCATCATTAGAATTATATAAAGATAAAGACGATAAGAATATATATGGATATACAATGTATTCTAAAGAAAATAGTTCTTATAATTCTAAATTTAATTTAGATAAGAAATTTACATTAGAAGTAGAAGGTGATTATGTTTTATTGATTAATTATGATTCTAAGAATTTTTCTTTAACTGAAAAAACAGGATATACATCATTTGGTTATGATGCGATTAAAACATTAATGGAGTTGGCTAATTAATATGTTCCATTTTAAAAATAAAGAGACACCATTACCTACTAATAGATTTCAATTACTTGGAGATGTTTTACGTTATAGATTATTTGAAGTAATTCTTTTAAGTGTGTACATGTTTTTATTTTTATTACCTTCATTAATATGGTTAATATTTTCTGGTTATTTATTTTCTAATGTTGAAAACCATACGATTTATGAGGTTATTTTAACAAATGGAGTAAATATTATATTTTTAATGATATTTGGTTTAGGTTGTGGAGGAGCTTTTTATTTTCTTAAAAAAGTATGTTTTCAAGAAGGTGAAGCTATTAATGCTGATTTCTTTTTAGGTATTAAAAAGAATTGGAAAATGTTTTTATTTATATATTTTTTAATAGGTTTAACATATTTTCTTTTAGAAGTAGGTGTAGCATATTTAAATTATGAACCTAATATTGATAGCATTGTTAAAGGTGTGCTTGAAGGAATAATGTATGCAGGATTTATATTGTTTATGATGGTATTTTTCTTTATGCAAACACAAACAATTATTTATAATGCTACAATTGGACAATTATTTAGAAATGCTATTAAATTTACTTTTGGTTCTTTTTTAAAAAATTTAGGAATATTTGGAATATTATTATTACCTTTCTTTTTATTTGAATTTGTACCTTCAATAAACGGAATAGATATTTTTCAATATGTTTCAATAGGTTTAGAAGCAGTATTTTATTTTGGATTTTCGTTTTTAGTTTTTAGTTTATATTCTAATCATGTATTTGATTTAACTATTAACAAGAATTATCCTGAAAATATTAGAAAGGGGTTGGCTAATAATGATAAAAATATATCAAACAACCAAGGATTATAATTTTTTAAATTTAGATTATAATTTTGAAAAAGAATCAACTTTTGATATTAAAATTGATGATTCAATCACTTATCAAAAAATAATTGGATTCGGTGGAGCATTTACGGAAAGTAGTGCTTATATTTATTCTTTATTGTCTAAAGAAGATAAAAAAATATTTTTAGATGCTTACTTTTCTAAAGATGGATTAAATTATAATTTAGGTAGATTAACAATTGGATCATGTGATTTTTCTTTAAATGAATATGATTATTTAGTAGATAATAAATTTTCATTAGAACATGAAAATCAATATCTTTTCCCACTTATTTTTGATGTTTTAAAATATAAAGATATTAAATTTATGGCATCAAGTTGGTCACCTTTAGCAAAATGGAAAGATAATAAAGATAAAAAACATGGTGGTCATTTATTGAAAGAATATTATCAAGATTATGCAAATTATATAGTTACTTATTTAAAGGAAATGAAAAAGTTAGGCATAAATATTGATATGATTTCAATTCAAAACGAACCTCAAGCAGTTCAAGTACGGGAATCTTGTATATTTAGTGAAGAAGAGGAAGCCTTATTAGCTTTAAATATTCATAATGAATTAGTAAAAAATAATATAGATGTCGAGATGTACATTTGGGATCATAATAAGGATATAATTGTAAAAAGAGTTGAGAAAACACTATCTAATTTAAAAGATAATACGTTTATTAATGGTATTGCTTATCATTGGTATGATAATGGATGCAATAAAGAATTAAGTAAAATACATGAATTATATCCTGATAAAAAGATGTTATTTACAGAAGGATGTATTGAATTATTGTTATTTAAAGATTCTACATTTAATCATGCTTTAAGATATGGAATAGAATACTTAAATGACATTAATAATTATTCAAATGGTTTTATTGACTGGAATATTCTTCTTGATGAAAAAGGTGGACCAAATCATGTTGGCAATTTTTGTGAATCATTGATTCAATATGATACAGTTAATAATAAATTGATATTTAATAAATCGTATTATTTTGTTAAACATTTTTCTTCTTTTATCGATGAAGGTTCTATAAGAATTCATA
>CAVDQJ010000053.1:0-6114 GCA_963611005.1 bacterium
ATATATAACACATCCAATTAATAATAAAATAGAAAATAAAACTAATAAATAACCTAGTATATGTTGTCCTTTAAATCTTTCTTTTTTATTATCTTCTATTTTATCATATACATCTTTTGGAGCAGATTTAAAAAACTTCTTCTTTTGAATTAATGCTACTATAGAAAATAACATCAAGAAGTAAGATATCATCATTACTAAAGTTAAAATAATAGTTAAAACCATACTATTATTCTATCATATACAAAAATAAAAACTACCAATATGGTAGTTTTATTCTTTTTTAAAATCTTCTTTTACTTTCTTTTCTACTTCATTACATATAACTTGTAATGAACAAGAATGACAATCCATCTTAACTTTATTCATTAAGTGATCTAAAGCTTTGGTTATATTTTCACATTTAGTAGATAAATTAGCTAAATCATCATATTTATAATCATCTAAAGTAATAAATATAACTTTAATATTTTTAACAAATGGTAATTCTTTATATTTTTTAATTAAATAATTACCTATTGTAGAAAAACTAAATTCTTTATCTTTTAATATATTTTTAGATACTAATAAGCTTTCTTTTTTATTAAATGTGGATTCTCTTAACATTACTCCATCTAATGCAAAGTGATATTTTACATAATCAAATTTTCTAATATTTTTATATAAAACATTACCTTCACCCATTAAAGAATTATCAATAGAAGCTATAACTACTCTAGCATAGTTTTTATCTTTATTAATATCTTTTAAATCATCACCAATTAATAATATTTCATCTTCAAATATAGAATCTGTTATTACATCTAAAGATACACCTTTTAATGAAGAAGCACCTAATTCATATGCTTTTTCATTATTAAATATTAATTGATTTTCATTTTCTTTAAACTTAATAGATGAATCTACATCTAATTTTTTAGCACTATATTTATCATTGATATTATTTACTTCTTTAATTAAATCATCAAAAATAAACATAAACTAAATTTTTCTATTTCTTTTAATTTTATCGTAATGTTTATTTAATGGTTTTTCTAATTTAGATGTCATTTTCATATCTAAATTATAGAAATATACAGTAAATAATAAAGCAAATAAAATAATTAAACCACCAACAACTGTACAAACAATACTAGCAGCTATATGCCAAGATAAATAAGGAAATAATGTCCAACTTAATACAACTAAAGCTATACCAATTATCCAAGTAAAGATAGTAAAAACATGACCACCCATATTATTTATCTCCTTGAGCTAATCCTTTTTGTCTAGCGTATTCAGCTGCACCTAAAGCACCCATTAATTGAGGATCAATAGGAAGATTTACAACTTTTAAATGTAATACTTTTTCAATTGCATCTTTTAAACCTGCATTTTTAGCACATCCACCAGTTAATGTAATACTATCTGTAGCACCTGCTTTTTTAGCCATAACGAAACATCTTTTAGCAACGGAGAATTCAATACCAGCAGCGATTTCATCCATTGGTTTACCTTCTCCAACTAAAGAGATAACTTCTGATTCAGCAAAAACTGTACATTGAGCAGTAATTGGAATAATATTTTTAGCTTTTAATGATAATTTAGAAAATTCATCTAAATCCATTTCAAAAGCTCTAGACATTGCTTCAAAGAATCTTCCTGTACCAGCAGCACATTTATCATTCATAGCAAAGTTTAAAACTGTACCATCTTTATCAACAGCAATACCTTTAACATCTTGTCCACCGATATCAATAATTGCTTTAACACTTGGATCTGTAACATGAACTCCCATAGCGTGACAAGAGATTTCAGAAATATTTTCATCAGCAAAAGGAACTTTATTTCTTCCATATCCTGTACCAACTAAATAAGTTAAATCTTTAGGAGATTTTAACTCACTTACTTGAGCAACTGCTTGATCTAAAGCATCTTGAGCACTTAAAACAGAGTTAATTCTACTTCTTAAAGTAACATTAGCTACCATTTTACCATTTTCATCAATAATTACGCACTTTGTATAAGTACTACCTGAATCACATCCACCAAAATATTTCATATATTAATTCTCCTTTATATTACCATGAATTTGCATCATCTATAACTTCTAAACTTGGATCAACTGGTTCTTCTTTCATAACAGATCTCATATATCTATTAACATCATCTCTAATACTTTGTTTAGATATAACACGAGGATCCATTAAGTCATGGTTAACCCAAATTAATTTAATACCATGTTCTCTTGCTCTTTCTTCAAATAAACCATGCATACCATCTAAAGCTTTACATGCGATATGTTCCCATAAAATAACAACATCAGCTTTATAGTAATCACAGAATCTCCATAAATCATCAAGTAAAACTTCGTATCCACCATGAGTTCTATTTCTCATGATCATTTCTTGATAAAGTTTAGCGATATCGTAAATTGCTTGATCTTTATTATCTTCAGAGATTTGATCGAAATAAACTAAAGATAACATATCAACAAGAGGAAGAATACCCCAACAATTTTGAAGCCAAGGTAAGAAATCTGTATAGAATTGAGATTGAACTCCCCAAACAATAGCTCTATGTCTTGTTTCTTTACAAACTTTAGCACCACGTTTATAAGCTTTTTGAGCAAGTTTAGTAATCTTTCTATCTGCTTTAACAAAATCATCACTTCTACCTGCAACAGCCATATATGTTGTTTCAGCATATAATGCTAAGTTAGCACCAAATACTTGAGGATTATCTGTTCTAGACATTTCCATCCATGAATAACGTAATTTATTTTCTTCATTGAAACGTTTAGCACATTTAAAGTAATTATCCCAATCCCATTTTTGACCAGTTTTTTCTTCGACAAATTTAATAGCATTTCTAACTTCTTGAGCTGCATAATCTTGAACACCATCTTCAGTATGTCTTAAAGGTGCAGCGATTTGGAAAGTAGGAACACCAAATTCATCATATTTTTTAGCCATGATACCATTACCCATTAATGAACCATCACAAGTTGTATTACATTGAACTGCACATGCTCCATAAATTGGCATATCTTCATCAACAGCAGCACCAGCTTCAGCTGCAGGCATAGGGCAAACATCACCAGGAATTCCCATTTCTTGAAGAACATCAAGATAATGAGTAACAGCTCCTCCATTTAATAAAACAGCGACATAAATTGCTGCGGTTTCCCAGCTAACTGCATATAAATTAGGGAAACCACACATAATGTGGAACATTTCATTTTCATCTAAAACAACACATTTTTTAGAGAATTTTTCATTGTTACCACATCTTTTATCAGCTTTAAATACTCTACCTAATAATTGAGCGATATCTAAAGCAACTAAATCATATTCTGTATGAGCAATACGTAATGCTTCAGCTCTTAAACCTGTTGTATGTTTATCAATCATCATAGGAACTGCAAGATAATTAGACATCCATCTATATCTAAACATAGCTTTTATATTAGCAGGTTTAACGATGAATTTAACCAACATCCACATGATTTTAAGCCAACAATGGAAATCATATAAAGTGTCAACTAAACCTCTCCATTCTCTTCTTTTTCTAACTCTTTTTCCGTTATAGAGTTTTCCTAATGCTTCGGAACCAACTTTTCTTCCCATTATTTATTGCCTCCTTGAATCTTTTTAATTTCAATGCTTTCTACGAAAGCTTGAACTCTAGTTCTAATTTGTCCTGAATTACCAACTGCATATGGTCTATCAATTGATAATACTGGATAACTATATTCATCTCTTAACATATGAGTACCAGTAACTCTTTCATAAGCCCAAGGATCACAGAACTTCATTTGTTCATAGATAACTCCATCAGCATGATATTCTTTAACTAAATTATTAACATATTCTTTTCTACGTCTAAATTTATCTAAATTCATATGTCTAGGACACATACAATTATGCATATATTGAGCACATATTTGAGTTAATATATCTTCTTTATCATTTAATATGATTTCTTGTCTTCCAGGAAGTGAGCCAAAGCAATATCTATCTGCTACAACTCTTGCTCCAGATTCTTCAACTAATTTAATCATATCAACATCATCAACTTCACTACCTACAACAACAACTTTAGCTCTAAACTTTTTCTTTTCATCAGGAACTCTATTTTTAACTTCTTCTAATGTTTCTTCAAGTTTATCTAATAATAAATAATGAGGGCAAACATAAGTACACATTGTGATGATATGGAATTCATAACCTGTGATTCTTGGATTATCTTCTTTTCTAAATTCACCAAGTTCAGTAATTAATCTACATAATTTATTATGTTCTTTTACAGCTTCTTTTAATGCTTCATCACTAACATCTGTTCCAAAATGTTCATGTAAAGAATTTAATATTTTCTTTCTACATTCACTAACATATAAATTTAATGCATTATCATCATCTTTCATAGGAACTTCAAGATATTCAAAGAAAAATTTATCTTGAGGCATTGTTTTTAATAACTCCATATTTTCTACACAACGATTGATCATTGTACATCCATCTGGAGCAAGTAAACAATCTAAGAATTGATAACCACCTTCAATAGCTCTTTCAAGTAATGCTCTAGTATATTCGCATAAAAATGAAGTCATATAATATGTTCCCATTTCCATACTACCAGTACGAGGAGCTCTTAAACGTGTTGAAAAGCATCCTTTTAAATTAAGAAGAACTTCTGGAACTTGATAACAAACACTACCTACACATTTATTACCATCTTCTTTAGCTTTTCTTACTAATTCGTTATTAGCATCATCTAATAACTTTTCAAAATAATACAAATGTTTTAAATCTTTCATCTTGAACTCCTTATAATATTCCTAATTTATTTAAAGCAATACTTGTATTTTTAACAATATTTGCTTCCTTATTTAAACTAAATACCGATTTACCTTCTACATCTGATAACATCATCTCTTTATCATCAGGTATTACACTTAATAGATTTAATGAATCTAAGTTTAATTTAGATACATCTACACTTTCATTTACTCTATTAAGGATTAATCCATCAGTTTCATACATCACTAATTCTTTAGCTACTTTTTTAATCGTTTTAGTAACCTCTATTCCTTTTTTACTGGCATCTGATACAAGAATTAAATGAGTTACTTTTTCCATTACTCTTCTATTTACTTGTTCTATACCAGCTTCTCCATCAATTACTACATAATCGAAATTATTTGCTAATAAACTAATTACTTCTTTTAAATATGCATTCACTTTACAATAACATCCACTAGCTTCAGGTCTTCCTATTGCTAGAAATGAAATATTATCTATTTCTACTAAAGCATCATATATTTGATATTTAGCTTCAGATAATATTTCTAAAGCAGCTTTATTATCTCCATTACTAGCATGTTCTATAAATAATTTTCTAATATCATCTACTGTTGAAGAAGAATTAACTCCTAGAGCCGTAGCTAATCCAATTGCAGGATCTGCATCTATTGCTAATATCTTTTTAGATGGATATCTTTCATGAAGTAATCTAACAGATAAAGCAGATATAGATGTTTTACCTACTCCACCTTTTCCACAAAACGCTAATATAACAGGCTTACTCATAACTATTTCTCATCCACATGGACAATAACATATCCATCTACTAAATTAGCTTTAAAGATATAACCTTTAACTTCTAATTTTCTTTCCATTAAATCAGTAAATACTAAAGATGTGTTATTAGAATCAATACTCATAACATTTTTCATTAAAATATTTTTTTCATCTATATTATCTTTATATACTGTTGATAAACACATAATTATTTCTTTAATTCCTTTAAAGCAGAGCTTAATTGCTTATTTCCTTTTTCAAAAGATTTAATAGCTTCTTCTACTTTTAAATATGCTTCATTATTTACATCTTTTAAAGAGTTAGAAAGTTCTTCTAATTCTTTATTATGATGCTCATTATGATCAATCATATACTTGATAAGAGCAATTAATTCTTCCTTACTATTTTGTTCCATATTTAGCTCCATTTTTTTAATAAATTTTTTTATAAAAATAATTTAACTACGTATTTTATTTTATATTAAAAAGCCCATATTTACAACAAAATATGGTACTTTTTTACTGAAATTTATCGTTTTTTTAAGGGTTAGTTA
>CAVDQJ010000054.1:0-11854 GCA_963611005.1 bacterium
GAGTATAAAGATGCATTAGTTAATTTTAAAAAAGCGCACTTTTTTATAATAAATTCTTTAAAAGAATCTGAAGAAAAAAGATATTATTTGTTTTTATTTTTAACTTTAGCTCAATCTAAAACTATAGATGACGGTTTAAAAAAATATTTTGATAAAAAATTTAAATATCTTGTTAATGTATTTAAAGAAATTGCTAAAAATAATAGTGAATATGCAAATATCAATCCAAAGGAAGCCGCTTTTTCTTATTATACCTATCTCATAGGTTTAATGTATACAACAATAAAAAATCCTGAATATATTAATTATGTTTCAAGCGATTTTATATTAGATATTATAAAGGTTTAATGTTATGAAGAAAATTTTTAAAGTATTAGGAAAAAAATGGTATGTCGTTGTTCTTGTTTTTATAGCAATCATTTCACAATGCTATTTACAACTTCAACTGCCTGATAAAATGAATGAAATTCAACAATTAATCACTACTGATGATAGTACAACTGTTGAAATACTTACTCAAGGTGGATGGATGATTCTTATTAGTGTTGGTGTATTTTTGCTTGCAACATTTCAAAATTATTTTTGCTCGTATTTAGCTGCTTTTGTAAGTAAAGAGTTAAGATGGGAAATGTTTAAAAAGGTGAATACTTTATCTTTAGGCGATTACAACAAATTCGGAACAGCTACATTAATAACTAGAACAACAAACGATGTCGAACAAATTAAAAACTTTTTAGTTACGGGCATAAGAACTGCTGTTATGTCTCCAACCTATATGGTCATAGCATTAGTTTTAATTTTTACAAATAACTACACAGATCCAAAATTAGCTATTGTTTTAGCGGTTGTTTTACCATTAATCCTTGTCGGTATGGGTATTTTGTTAGCAGTAACAGCTCCATTATTTAAAAAATTACAAATTAATATTGATAATATAACTGTTGTTTTAAGAGAAAATTTAACTGGTATTAGAGTAATTAGAGCATACAATCAACAAGAAACCGAAGATAAAAAATTTGATGACGCAAATCTTGAAGCTACAAAAACTATTGCGAAAGCTAGTAAAATTATGGCATTAGCTGATCCTTTAGTTTCAGTATTTTTTAACTTAAGTTACGTTGCTATATTTGCTTTAGGCTATTATTTAATGGATGGTATATCATTATCTAATTCTAAATTAATAGCTAACCAAGTATCAGGAATTGTTGTTGTTAGTCAATATTCTACTCAAATTATGCAATCCTTTATCATGTTAGCAATGTTATTAATTATAATTCCACAAGCTTTTGCAAGTATAAAAAGAATTAACGAAGTAATTAATTGCCAAGATTCAGTTAAGGATTATGTTTTTAAAGACGATGAAGAAGAAAAATTTAACAATAGAGAAAAAGGCATTATCGAATTTAAAAATGTAACATTTGCATATCCAGATTCTGAAGTTCCTTGTATCAAAAATATTTCATTTAAAACAAAACCAGGAAAAACAACAGCTATTATCGGGTCAACAGGAAGTGGTAAATCTACTATAATAAACTTAATTCCTAGATTCTATGATGTTACTGGAGGTGAAATTTTACTAGATGGATTTAACATTAAAAATATCCCTCTTAAATCATTAAAAGATTCTTTAGGTTTCGTACCTCAACAAGCATTACTTTTCAGTGGTACTATTGAAGATAATATTAAGTTTGGTAATAAAAACGCAACAGAAGAAGAAATTAATAATGTTTTGTCTATTGCTCAAGCAAAGCATTTTATTGATAAACTCCCAGAAGGAACAAAATCGCCTGTTTCTCAAGGTGGTAAAAATTTCTCAGGAGGCCAAAAACAAAGATTATGTATTGCTCGTGCATTAATTAAAAAACCAGAAATATATGTATTTGATGACTCTTTTAGTGCCCTTGATTTTAAAACAGATGCTCAACTTCGAGCTGCACTAAAAGATTACACAGCAAATTCTTCTATAATTATTGTTGCACAAAGAGTTTCTTCAATATTAGATGCTGATAATATTGTTGTAATTAATGATGGTGAATGTGTCGGTCAAGGAAATCACCAAGAATTATTAACAAATTGTAAAGTATATCAAGATATAGTTAAATCACAATTAGATGAAGATGAAGTTAAAAAAACCATTGAAATGCTCAATGAAATTAAAAATGGAGGTAATTTATAATGCCACCAAAAATGGGTCGTAAAGCAAAAGACAAACCAAAAAATTTTAAACAATCATTCAAGAAAATGATTAAGGATTTTAAACCTCAATTACCATTAATAATTGTTGTTATTTTATTCTCCACATTTAGTGCTGTATTAACAATTTTAGCAGCAGTATATATGAAGCAAATTATGGGAACAGAGGCTAATTCAATTGTTAATTTTAATTTGGATTCAAATAAAGTCGAGATTAATTGGTCTCAATTCTTTTTAAGTTTTGGATTAATGTTGGCTTTTTATGTAGGAAGCGCTTTAGTTTCTTTTATTTCACAATTTTTAGCTGTAAATATTAGTTCAAGCTATGCTTATAATATGAGAGAAAAAGTTCAAAGAAAATTAAACACTTTACCACTTTCATACTTTGATAAAGTTCCTTACGGAGACACACTTTCAATAGGAACCAACGATGTTGATAACATCTCGAGAAACTTAACATCAATAATAACTCAAACATTTACTAGCATTACTTTATTTTTTGGAACTTTAATTGCAATGTTTGTCGTTGAATATCGTTTAGCTTTTGTTGCTATTTGTTCATTACCTTTAACTATATTAGTAGTTATATTGATTTCAAAATTTAGTGGAAAACAATTTATTAATTATAGAAAACAATTAGGTTCTTTAAATGGAAAAATTGAAGAAAGTTATGCAGGATATAGCATAATTAAATTATTTAACAAAGAAAAAGATATTGAAGACGATTTTGAAATAAATAACAAAGAATTAGCAAAAAGTGATTACTTATCTCAATTTTTAAGTGGATTTATTTTCCCTTCAACTATTTTTATTAATAACTTATGTTATGTTGCAATAGCTGTTGTTGGAGGACTAATTAAAGATTCAGCATCAATGTTAACTTTCTTCTTATTCTTAAATTTATTTAATAGACCATTCCAACAAATGGGTCAAATATTCAATGTTATTCAATCTGTCGTAGCAAGTGGAGAAAGAATTTACGATCTTTTAGAACAAAACGAAATGGTTCAAGATGGTTTCTATTTAGAAAAAACTTTATTAGATGAAATAATAATAGACACAACTAAAGAAAAATTAACTGAATATAACGTTGATACATCTACTTTTGATACAAGAAAATATACATACATAATCACTTCATCTTTTAATGATGAAAACGAAAAAGAAGTGGGAAATCATATAGTTTTTGATAAAGAAGGTAAATATAGAATATCAATTTACAAAGTTGATAATTTAATAAAAGACGAAGAATTGATACAAGGAAACTTTAATTTTAAAAATGTATATTTTAAATATTTAGAAGATAAACCTTTAATCGAAGATTTTAACCTTAAAGTTGATGCAGGAGATATGGTTGCTATTGTAGGACCTACTGGTGCAGGAAAAACAACAATGGTTAATTTAATTATGCGTTTTTATGAATTAAATTCTGGAAATATATATTTAGATGATGTTCCTACAACTAATTATGCCATTAAAACATTAAGAGGTTCTATTGGCATGGTTTTACAAGATACTTGGTTATTTAGAGGAACAATAAAAGAAAATTTATTATATGGTAACCAAAACGCAACAGAAGAAGAATTAATTGAAGGATGTAAAAAAGCACATATTTATCATTTTATTCAAACATTACCTGATGGTTTTGACTTTGTTTTAAACGAAGACGGAACAAATATTTCACAAGGCCAAAGACAATTAATAACAATCGCTAGAGCAATCATTTCTAAACCAAAGATTTTAATTTTAGACGAAGCTACTAGTAGTGTTGATACAAGAACTGAGTCTCAAATTCAAGATGCATTAAATCAAATAATGAAAAATAGAACAAGCTTTGTTATCGCTCATAGATTATCTACAATTAAAAATGCTAAAACAATTATTGTTATGAAAAAGGGCCATATTGTAGAAGTAGGAAATCACTATGATTTATTAAAGAAAAAAGGATTTTACTATGATTTGTATAATGCTCAATTTTCAGGAGTAAATCCTATGAATAAAAACGATCAAGAAGTTCTTGAAAGTTAAAAATAATAGGGAAATAATATAGTTTTTTTAAATTAATCTATTTGACCTTCATTATTATTTTGTAAATAATGAGTTAAATTTTTATATGATTTATGTAAACTTGGATATAAATCTACATAAACATTTTTAAATAAATATTCATATTTTTCAACAGCTTCTTTATTAGGTTTAAATATTGTTTTAACATGCACCATATTTTCTTTTGCTTCAGCTAAAGTACTAAATCTATTAATACCTAAAAAGATAGCCATAGCACAACCTAATGAACTAGTTTCATATGTATTAGTTTTAATAACAGGTAAATTAAAAATATCTGCAGTAATTTGACATATAGCATCACTTTTACTACCACCGCCACTAATTGTTAAATATTCAATTTTCTTTTTAGTTTTTTTGTTAATACCAATTAAACCTTCTTTTAAAGCGTAAGCAATACCTTCAATAATCGCTCTATATAAATGATATTTCGTATGTATATCAAAAAAACCAATTACAGCACCTTTTGCTAAAGGTTTACTTAAAGAAGGACCCCAATAAGGTTGAACAATTAAACCATCACTTCCAGGAGGTATTTCTTCAAGTTTTCTATTTAAAATTTCTTCAGGAACAGTCTTTTCGATTTCTGCTTCCATAATTTCTTGATTTGCAAATTGTTTACTAAACCATCCAAGCATCCAATATCCTCTATATACTTGAACTTCGCCAGTATACCAGCCTTTATATGCACAAGCATAAGAAGGTAAAAATCTTTCAGGTTCAAAATATTTTTCTTTAACAACTGCTATACTACTTGCAGTTCCATAACTAATATGAGCAAATTTTGAATTAATAGCACCACATCCTAAAGCTTCACAACTCTTATCATTACCAGTAGCTATAAATTCTAATCCTTCTGGCAATCCTGTTTCCATATGAGCAATTTTAGTTATTTTTCCAACGGATTCTCCAGGTTCAAATATTGTTGGTAAATATTCAATTGGTATACCAAAAATACATGCTTTTAACCCTTTATTTGATTTATACCATTGTTTCTTTTTAAAATTTATTGGGAAATGCCCAATCATATTAGATGAACTATCCCCGCAAACACCTAACATTCTATAATTAAAATAAGAAGATAAAGGAACGTAGTGTTTAATCTTATTCCAATTATCTTTTTCATTTTCTTTAATCCATAAAGCAGGGGTACGTTTTCTATTAAAAACTACTGTATTTCCCATACCAACTAGATTAAATATAGCAGTATATAAACTTGGAATTTTTTCTTCTAATTTAGCTTGTCTTTGATCTAACCAAATAATTGATGGTCTAACAACATTATAATTTTCATCTAAATAAGCAGCTGTATCTCTAAAGCAAGTTAAAGAATAATAACTACATTTATCAACTAAATCCTTATTTTTTTCGACCAATCTATTACTTGCCTTACACATGCAATTATAATAAAAAACAGGATCTTGTTCACAATATCCAGGTTTAATAGAAAAATAAGGTTCAATATACTTTTCTTGTTCAAAAGCTAAAAATTCACCTTTATCATTAATTATAGAAACTCTAACAGATTGCGTACCAAAATCTATAGTTAATACATATTCTTTATTTTTATTCATAAACATATTATAAAACATTTGTAAACAATTTTAAAAATTTTTTTATTTATATCAAAGATATAAAATGTTATAATATTTTCGTGGTTATTTTGACTACTATTAATTTAGGAGGAAATAAGATGTCAAAAAAATATGTCTACCTCTTTAACGAAGCTTACGGATTAGGAAAAGAGCTTCTTGGAGGAAAGGGTGCTGGTCTTGCTGAAATGACACATATCGGTGTTAATATTCCACAAGGTTTTACAGTTACAACTGAAGCATGTACCCTTTATTACGAAAGTGGCAAAAAAATGCCAGACGACTTAATCGAACAAATCGATTTAGGTATTAAACAAGTCGAAGAACAAACAGGAAAATCATTTGGTGGTGTTGATCCAGAAAAAATGCCTCTCCTTGTTTCAGTTCGTAGTGGTGCTAGAGTTTCTATGCCAGGTATGATGGATACAATCCTTAACCTTGGTTTAAACGACACTACTGTTAAAAAATTAGCTGAATTAAGCAATAACGAAAGATTTGCATACGATTCATATCGTAGATTTATCTTAATGTTTACAAACATTGCTAAAGGACATCCAAGAACAAATATGGATGCTATGCTTGAAAAAATCAAAGCTGACAATGGTTATAAACTTGATACAGAAGTTAATACTGAACAATTAAAAGCTTTAGTTGCTCAATATAAACAATATTACAAAGATACATTTGGTGAAGAATTCCCAACTGATGCTTATGTACAATTACATGAAGCTGTTACAGCTGTCTTTAGATCATGGGATAACCCAAGAGCTAATGTCTACAGAAAAATGAACTCTATTCCTTATGAATGGGGTACTGCTGTTAACGTTCAATCAATGGTTTTCGGTAACTTAAACGAAAATTCAGGAACTGGTGTTGCATTCTCAAGAGACCCATCAACAGGTGCTAAAAATGTTTACGCTGAATATCTTCCACAAGCTCAAGGTGAAGACGTTGTTGCAGGTATTAGAACTCCATTCCACATTGATTATTTAAAAGAACAAATGCCAGGTGTCTATGCAGAATTTGAAAAGACCATTAAAAACATGGAAGAACATTACAAAGATATGCAAGACATGGAATACACAGTTGAAAATGGTAAATTATATTTCTTACAAACAAGAAATGGTAAGAGAACTGCAGCTGCTGCATTACAAATCGCTTTAGATTTATTAGATGAAGGAAAAATCACTGAAGATGAAGCTGTTTTAAGAGTTGAACCAGCTTTACTTGATTCATTACTTCACCCAACATTCGATACAGCTGAATTAAAGAAAAATACTCCAATCGGAGTTGGTAACCCTGCTTCTCCAGGTGCTGGTGTTGGACATTTAAGTTTCACTGCTAAAGATGCTGAAGAAAGACACGCTAAAGGTGAAAAAGTTATTTTAGTTAGAGCTGAAACATCACCTGAAGATATCGAAGGTATGGTCGCTAGTGAAGGTATCTTAACAATGCGTGGTGGTATGACATCACACGCTGCTGTTGTCGCTCGTGGTATGGGTAAATGCTGTATCACTGGTTGTAGTGCTGCTATCGTTGATGAAGAAAAAGAAACAGTTACAATCAATGGTAAAGTCTATACAAAGAACGATACAATCTCTCTTAATGGTTCAACAGGTGAAGTTTTTGATGGCGCTATGAAATTAGTTCCAGCAAATACAAAAGAAGGAAACTTCGGCCGTATGATGAAACTTGCTGATAAATTCAGAAGATTATCAATCAGAACAAATGCTGATACTCCAAAAGATGCTATGCAAGCTGCTGAATTCGGTGCAGAAGGTATCGGATTATGTAGAACAGAACATATGTTCTTCAATAAAGATAGAATCTTCCATATGAGAAAGATGATTCTTGCTGATACAGTCGAACAAAGAGAAGCTGCTTTAGCTGAATTACTTCCATATCAAAGAGATGATTTCTACGGATTATTCATGTCAATGAAAAATCTTAAACACATCAATGTTAATGTTCGTTTACTTGATCCACCTCTTCATGAATTCTTACCACAAGAAGAAGACAAGATTGCTGAACTTGCAAAAGCATTAAATAAATCAGTTCAAGAAATCAAAGACAGAATTGAATACTTACATGAATTCAACCCTATGATGGGACACAGAGGATGTAGACTTGATGTTACATATCCAGAAATCGGAAGAATGCAAGCAAGAGCTATCATCGAAGCTGCTATTAAAGCAAGCAATGAATTAGGTAGAGAAATCGAACCTGAAATCATGATCCCATTAACACTTGATCTTAAAGAATTCAAATACGTTAAAGGCGTTATCACAGAAGAATGTGATAAAGTTATTGCTGAAAACAAAGTCAATATGAAATACCATGTTGGTACAATGATCGAAATTCCTAGAGCTGCTCTTCTTAGTGCAGAAATCGCTAAAGAAGCAGAATTCTACAGCTTTGGTACAAACGATTTAACACAAATGACATTTGGTTTCTCAAGAGATGATGCTTCAAAATTCCTTGGTTCATACTATGAAAAGAAGATTTTTGAATCAGATCCATTCCAACACGTCGACCAAAAAGGTGTCGGTAAATTAATTAAAATGGCTGTTAAAGATGGCCACGAAACAAGACCTGAACTCCTTTGCGGTGTTTGTGGTGAACACGGTGGTGATCCAGAATCAATCAAATTCTTCAATGATGCAGGATTAGATTATGTTTCTTGTTCTCCATACAGAGTCCCAATCGCAAGATTAGCTGCTGCTCAAGCAGAAATTCTTCGTAAAAGAAATGCTAATGTAGTTGAAAAAACTGCAGAAAGCATCAAAACAGGATTCAAAAAATTATTTAAAAAATAAATTTAAATAACAAAAATAAAACCTGAGGATTTATTCCTCAGGTTTTTTTATAACATTTTTGTTAATTCAACTTCATACCCTTTTTTTGAATATTTAACTAACATTATTTTTGCTTGTTTTATATTATTTGTTAAAGCAAATACAGTTGATCCAGCTCCAGTCATCATAACTAAAGGCATTCCATCATTAATTAAAGACTCTTTTATAGTTTTTACTTCAGGAAGTAATTCAAATGCAGCCTCTTCTAATGAATTATTTACAACTTTAGATAAATATTCTAAATCTTTATTAACTAGCGCATCTTTAACTTCTTCAATATTATCTTTAGGTTCATAACCTAATTCATCACACTTATGAAAGACCAATTGAGTAGATAAGCCTTGCTTAGGTTTAACTAAAAGCACAACATATTTATTTTTATTTTCAAAAGGTTTTAAAATTTCTCCTTTTGATTCAACAATACTTGGTTCGTTATACATTGCCCAAGGTACATCTGATCCAATTGAACTTGCCATTTCGATTAACTCTTCTTCAGTAGTTTTAATCTTTAAAATCTTAACAATACCACGTAAAGTTGCAGCAGCATCAGCGCTTCCACCGCCTAATCCAGCTTGTAAAAATATATTTTTATGAATATGAATTCTAAAATGTTCTTTAAAACCCCATTTTTCACGAGCTAAATCAATCATTTTATGACACAAATTATATTTATTGATAGCCAAAGAAAAATCATCACAAGTGATATAGTCATCAGGACTGTTTAATATAGAAATTTCTAATGAATCATGTAATTCAAGAGGAACCATTATCATTTTTAAATTATGATAACCATCATCTCTTTTAGAAAAAACATTTAATGATAAGTTAATTTTTGCATAAGCTTTTTCAATCATATTAGCTCCTTATAATAATCCGTTTTTAATCATAACATTTGTTAGATTTACATAATCTTCAATTTTTAATTGCTCGGCTCTTAAATTTTCTCCAAGATTACTTTCATCTAATATTTTAATACTTTTTTCTTTATCTTTTATACACGAATTTAAATTATTTAATATCGTTTTTCTTCTATTTAAAAACAAAATACTTGCAATCTTATACATCTTTTTTGCAAATTCTAAATCAACATCATCTCTTTTTTCGACTTTAAAAACAATTGAGTCAACATTAGGGACAGGAAAGAAGTTATTTCTTTTAACTTCAAATGAAGAAGATATCTTATAACCATAATTTAAATAAACATTAAAAGCACTATAATCTTTACCTTCAAGTGCAAGTAGTCTCTTTAAACATTCTTTTTGAACCATAAAAACACCACTTTCAAATTTTTCTAATTTTTGAGTTATAAATTGTAAGATTTCAGTGGTCATATAATATGGTAAATTTCCAATAACCCTATTATATCCCGTGTCTTTTTCTTTAATTATATTGTTTTTTATTATTTTAACATTGCTTTTATCTTTATATGATAATTGTAAAAAATTAACAAATTTAGCATCATATTCAACTAATGTTAAATCATTAGATTTTAAAACAAGTATATCAGATAAAGCCCCTAAACCAGGTCCAATTTCTAATACTTTATCATTTTCATTAATTTCTAATTCATTAACAATATTTTCACAAACTTTTTTATTAATTAAAAAATTTTGTCCTAATTCTTTTTTTGCATGACTATTTTCTAAATTAAAGAAATCAATAATTTCACTACAATTTAACATTTTTAACAACCTCCTCTAACTCTTTTTTACTTATATCAAACATATTTAATCTTTTTAAAAATTGTTTTCCATTACAATATCCTAAAGATAATTTTTCACTTACAATTTCACGTAATTTATTCGAATTTTCGTTTCCAATTAATTTTAATTCTATTAAATCATAATTTGAAATAAAATTTTTCTTTTCACTTTTTTCTTTTGGAATGTTTATCGAATTAATTGCCCTTAAAACCTCATCTTTTGTTGATTCAGCTACACCAACTTTTCCGTGTTTTATAGATAAACTTTTTTTAACAAAAGCGTTATAACATTTTATGTTATTCATATTAAGATAATTTCTAATCTTCATACCTGGAAAATCTGGGTCAGTTAAAATGATGATTTTTTTACTATTTTCAACATTTTTTAAATATTTAACATCGTTTTCATTTACAGCAGAACCATTTACACTATAAAAATTGCTATCTAAAAAACTTGATAGAAAATCTATATCAGTTTTACCTTCAACCACAAACAAACAATCTTTATAATTTTCTTTCATAATTTTCCACGTGTAAAATATCACAAGAATTTTTAAATGTGATGTCTTCAATTTCTTTTTGATCAATATTTAATAAATTAGCAGCATATTTAACTGTTTCACAAATATAAATAGGCATATTGGTTTTTCCTCTATAAGGAACTGGTGAAAGATATGGAGCATCAGTTTCAAAAACAACATCTTTTAAATTAATATTTAATAAAACATCTTTCGTTTTAATAGAATTTTTAAATGTCAAAACACCACCAAAAGCAATTTTATATCCTAATTTAATGAATTCTTTAGACATTTCAACAGATCCAGAATAGCAGTGCATAATACCTTTATTATTAACAGGGTATTCCTTTAATATATTAAATGTATCTTGTAAAGCATCTCTAGCATGAATTGAAATAGGTAAATTATATTTATTAGCTAACATAATTTGATTAATAAACATTTCTTTTTGTATTTCTTTTACTTTATCTTCGTTTTCCCAATAATAATCTAATCCAATTTCTCCAATTGCAACTATTTTTTTACTTTTTGTTAATAAAGATTCTAATTCTTTAATTGAGTTTTCATTATATTGTTTATATTCAGTTGGAATTATTCCAATAGAAGCATAAACAAAATCATATTTATTAGCGATTTCAATAGCTTTTTTGCTACTTTCTAAATCATAACCAATGCATAAAAACAATTTAACACCATTATTAAATGCTTCTTTAATAATTTCGTCTAAATTATCGTTATATGCTTCATCATTTAAATGAATATGAGTATCAAAAATCATTTTATTTTCCTACACAAAATCTTGAAAAAATTTCTTTATAAATATCAAAATCACAATCTTCTCCAGTGATTGATAATAATTTATTAATAATTTCCTTTATGATGCTTCCTAAAATATCTACAGGTTCATCTTTCATATGTGTAAGTTTTAAT
>CAVDQJ010000054.1:11864-25605 GCA_963611005.1 bacterium
GTTCTCTAGCGTTATTAATTGATGGACAAGAAAAATTATCGTTATTTAATTCTAATGAAGAAAACATAGCGTTTTTTAAATTTTCTATATCATTATTTAAAGCACTAACATAAATTTTATTATCATCTTTAGCTTCAATTAAATCTTGTTTATTATAAACAGTAATACATTTTTTATCACCGATTTCTTTTTTAATTTCTTCATCTTCTTCGGTATAGTTTAATGGATCTAATATAAAAATTACCAAATCAGATTCTTGAAGTTTTTTAATCGATTTTTTAATACCAATATTCTCTATTAAATCACTTGATTCATGAATACCAGCAGTATCATATAAATTAATTACAATACCTTTATAAATTATTTTTCCTTCAACAATATCTCTAGTTGTTCCTTTAATGTCAGTAACAATAGCTTTATCTTCACCAAGTAAAGCATTCAAAATAGATGATTTACCTACATTTGGCTTACCAACTAAAACGACATTAATACCATCTTTAATTATTTTTCCTTTTTTACCATTTTTTATCAAATTCTCTATGATTTCCAAATTCTTTTTTGAAATTTCGTATATTTTTTCATTATTAATTTCTTCAATATCTTTATATTCTGGATAATCAATATTAACTTCAATATTACTTAATAAATCAATAAAATCTTTTTTTATAGGTTCGATTAATGTTGATGTTTTTCCTTTTAAAGAAAGAAGTGCTAATTTTTTAGATTCTTCACTTTCAGCATTTATTAAATCATTAACGGCTTCAGCTTGTATTAAATCCATTTTATTATGCATAAAAGCTCTAGAAGTATACTCACCTCTTTCAGCCATTCTAGCACCGTTTTTTAAACATAACTCAATAACTTTATTAAAAATTAATGGAGAGCCATGTGTTATTATTTCAACACTATTTTCACCAGTAAATGAATGAGGTTCTTTATAAAGTAATAATACTACATCATCAACAACTTCATCTCCATCTAAAATTTCCCCATGAATAATAGTGTTTTTTGTATATTTGAATAAATCTTTTGAGAAAAATTTATTCACTACAAAAAAACAATTGTCTCCGCTTAAACGTACAATTGATAATGCACTTTTAATTGGTGGCGTTGCTAACGCGACAATTGTTTCAAACATAAATGTTTATTCAGCTTCCTTAGTTTCTTCTGTAGAAGGAGTAGGATTTGCAACGTATTTAATAACGATTGCTCTATCTTTACCATCTCCGATAGATTCAGTTTTTAAATTCTTGTATGTTGCTAAAGCGTTATGAACTTTCTTTCTTTCATCTGGTGTCATAGGATCAAGTTTGATATCAACATGTGTTTTTAAGACTTCTTTAGCTGATCTTTTTGCGATACCAATAACTTTATGATACTTTTTATCTTTATAATCACCAATATCAAGTAAGATTCTAAATTTCTTTTTAAATTTAGAACTAACTGCTAATTTTGTTAATTCATTTAAAGATTGTAAAGTAGCACCATTTTTACCAATAAGTACTGAATTGTGGTTAGTTTCAATTAAAATCTTAATTACATCTTCTCTAGTAAAAGATTTTAAACTTACTTCAAGACCTAAAGCAGCACAAACATTTTTTAAATAACTTTCAGCAAATTCAACAACATCAACTAATTCTAATACTTGAATAGTAGCTTTTTTGATGAATAAACCTTTCTTTTCTTCAACGACTTCATAATTCAAAGAATCTTTTTCAACACCAAGTTCTTTACTTGCTTTTTCTAAACATTCTTCGATTGTTTTACCATTATATTCTTTCATTTTATTAAGCTCCTTTTTTTCTACTAAAGATTAAATGCATAATAACTGATTGTAAAATATTAAATATAGAACCAGCTAACCAATAAACTCCCATAGCACTAGGAAGTGTGAATCCCATAAAGATTGTAAAGATAATCATACCCCATTGTACATATTTCATAGTCTTTGCAGTCTTATCTGCAGCAGGATTAGCAGTGGTTTTACTAATATTTTTCATTCTTCTTTTATTTAACCATTGTGGGATAAGAAGTGATAATACTTGTCCAGCAGACATTAATAAGATTAATACTAATGCTGTCCACCATCCAACATTACCTGGCCATCCACTAAAGTTAGATAAAACACTCCAAATTGTATCACTAAGTCTTAAACCTAAAACTGCGTCAGTACTTAAAGCAGCACTACCTTGCATAGCGTTCCAAACACAGATAAACAATGGGAATTGAATAACAATTGTTAATAAAGATAAGAATGGATGAACTTTATGTTTTTTATAAAGTGCCATTTGTGCTTGAGCTAATCTTTGTTTTTCATAGTCATTTGTGTTACTATTTGGATATTTTTGTTGTAATTTAGCTAATTCAGGTTGTAAATATTGTTGTTTTTGTTGTGAAATTGTTGCAGGCATTGTAATACCCATAAAGAATAATCTAACAATAATTGTTACTAAAAGAACAGCAATAATTTGTCCCCAACCATTCATTCCAAAAATATGTGAGAATGAATCAACTAAATATGAAATAGGATAAACTAATAATCCTTCTAAGAAACCATGTTTACTAAAAGCTTCACCCCATCCTTGAACAAAATTTGAACCTTTTGCTTCGATACTAACTGTATCATCTAATAAGTTATCGGATGTATGACCATAGAAACCTTGGTTAATTGTAATACAAGTTTTTAAATTAGCTACTTTTGCATTTAATTTTGTTTTATATGCATTTAAGTAGTTAGTTGTCATAGTTTGAGTGAAATCAACATCACCAGCACTTAATAATTCTTTATTCCAATTTTCTATATTCTTATAATAGTTATTAGGTTCTTCTTCGTTATAATATTTTAAATAACCTAATGTTGTATTAATTGAATAATTTCTTCCACCAACATTAATAGTTTTTCCATCACTTGATGTACGTCCTGTAGAAGTAGCATTTTTTCCTAATAAAGTGTTTAAATCAATATCACTTGATTTTGTTTTATATGTTTTATATTCAACATAAGAATAACCATATAAATCTTCATAAGTAACAGTTGACATTGTTAAACCTTTAACAACAGACATATTAATATAGTTATCAAATCCACTTGTTTCATATTTAGAAACATTTTTTACCATGTTATTAAGAATTTTAAGATCTAATTTTTCAATATATGTATAACTTGGTAAAATAATTCCACTTGATGAATTTTCAGAATATAATTCTTTTGTAAATGAATTTAAACCAAATTTATAATCAATACTACCAGCTTTTCCAGTTGTAGAATCAATAGTAGTAGAACATTCTCTTAATTCATAATTACCAGGAATAACATAATATAAGTTACTTCCAGCTACTTGTTTAATATATTGACTTGAATCTTCAGATAAACTTTTATCAGCACCTTTTTTATAAACAAGGCTTTCTTTATAAGAATTTGTATCTTTGTTATAACTTGATTCACTAGTAAATGTTAATTGAATATAATCTTTAGCATCTGCTTCAGAATCAAAATAGATATTGTTTAATGGATCATAAGCATATAAATAATGCGTAACATCAACGCTACTACAAAAAGAGTTACATGAAGATAAAACGCCAGCAAAAACAACTAACGCTCCAACACCTAATGTAATTTTTGTCTTTTTATTCATTCGTTTCTCCTTTAATAGAGTCTAATATTTTCTTTAATTCTAATTCGTTATTTTCGAAGTTTTCAATTTTATAGTTTTTAGAAATGCCAATAATTATATTTAAATTATCCTTGTAAGACATATATTTATCAAAAATCATTCTCACCTGTCTTTTAATTTTATTTCTAATTACAGCATTTCCGTTTTTCTTACTAACAAGAATTCCTACTCTTGTATAATCAAATTCGTTTTTTTGATAATAAACATTAAAACTATAAGATTTTTTGTAATTTCTTTCTTTAAGAATTATTTGATATTCTTGATATTTTTTAATTACAAAACGTTTTTTCATTAAATACTATCTATCACTAACAGTTAAAGATTTTCTTCCTTTAGCTCTTCTTAATGCTAAAATTTTTCTACCGTGACCAGTTGCCATTCTAGCTCTGAAGCCATGAGTTCTAAATTTGTGAACCTTACTTGGTTGGTATGTCTTTTTACTTGCCATAATATATAATCCTCCATTTTATTGCTTTTAAATTATATATGTATTTATACATATAAGTCAACTTTTTTTATTTTTAGTAAAAAATATTTTTTTCATAAACAGATTTTATAAAACTTACGTGTAAAGTTAAAAACCAATATGTTAAAAACTCAATTTTTAATCGTTCAAATCAATATTTTATAATGTTGATAAATCATCAAATTGTTAAAACTTCTCAACAAGTTAACAATTTCAATAGTTTTCCACAATTTTGTAGAAGTTTTCAACATTACACATTTTTACTATTTTTATATTTACTCGATATATTCGAACTTATTTGTATTTTTTAATTGTGGAAAACTTTTTTTCACCATTTTTTCTACTTTATTATACTAATAAAAAGTACTAAAATATTTAAGGATTGGAGGCTAAAGTATGGAACTAAAAACATTAAATGAAATATCTACACTTTGGCAACGTGTATTAACTAACATTCAAACAGAAGTTGACGCAATGATTTTTAACTCATTTTTTAAAGATTCATACATTCATTCTGTTCAAGGAGATAAATTAATTGTTGCTTGTAATTCAAACTTATCTGTATCAATTTTAAATCAACAATATTTAGACTTAACAACATCTATTACAAACAAATTAACTGGTACAAATTTTAAAATTATTTTTACAAGTCCTGAAGAGATTAAAAATACCCCTTTAAGTCAAATTGAAGCGGTAAATGATAGTGTTTTCTTTAAAGGATGCTCATTAGATCCTAATTTTAATTTTGATAATTTTGTCGTAGGACCATCAAATAAAGAAGCTTCTCAAGCTGGTCTTATTGTTGCTTCTTCTCCAGGTAAATTTTATAACCCATTGTTCATTTATGGTGATAGCGGATTAGGTAAAACACATTTATTAAATGCAATAGGAAATTATATTAAAGATAGAAATCCTTCAATGAGGATTTTATATGTTACCGCTCAAGAATTTTTATATCAATATATCGACTATGTTAATGGTGTTGATCACAATGAACAATTATCAAAATATATTAAAAATTATGATGTATTTTTAATTGATGATATCCAAATGTTAAAAGATAAAGTCAAAACATTAGAATTTTTCTTTGATATCTATCAATATTTTATTCAAAATAAAAAACAAATTGTTTTAACTTCAGATAAATTACCAAGTGAATTAAATGGTATTGATGCTAGATTAGTTTCTAGATTTATGGATGGATTAACCGTTCAAATCAATAAACCTTCTGTAGAAATGTGTGAAAACATATTAAAAAAGAAAATAGTTGGTGCTAATTTATCAATAGATGAATTTGATCCAGAAGTAATCAATTTTATTGCTGATAAATTTAAAAATTCAATTAGAGAATTAAATGGAGCTTTAAATCGTATAATTTTTATCAAAAATATGGAACATGCTCCTAGAATTACAATGGATTTAACTTATGAAGCTTTAAGTAATTTAATCAATGTTAAAGATTCTAAAAACAAAATCACAGAACAAAAAATTTTAAATACAGTTGCAACATATTATAGTTTAAGCGTCAATCAAATCACTGGAAAATTAAGAGTATCTCAAATAGCTACTGCTAGACATATATCCATCTATTTAATAAGAAAATTAATTCCTAATATATCATTAGATAAAATTGGTGAAACATTCTCAAATAGAGATCATGCAACTATCATTCATAGTGTTAGTAAAGTTGAAGATTTGTTGAAAACAGACCAACAAACTAAACAAGCTGTTGAAGACATAAAATCTCGATTAAATGGGCTTGTTAAGTAAATTAAAGGTATTAAAAATAAGTTTTCCACAATATTAACAGACCTTATTATTATAAATAAAGGAGAAATATATAAATGAAATTTACAATAATTAAAAATGAATTCTTAAAAACATTATTACAAGTAGGGAAAATCATTCCTCAAAAAAGTACAACACCTATTAATACAAATATTAAAATTAGTTTAACAAATGATAGATTAATTTTAACCGGTACTAATGGAAAAGTTTCAATAACTTCTTTTATTCCTTTTTTCAAAGATGATAAAGAAATAATTAGAGATATTAAACCTGGAAGTATTTTAGTAAATAATAATTTTATTACAGAAATAGCTAAAAAAATTGAAGGTGATGAATTGACTTTCGAAGTTTTAGAAGATAATATCGCTAGAATTAAAAACGAAAAAAGTAAATTTGATTTAAACGTTATTGATGCAGATGAATTCCCTCCACTTAATTTTGAAGTATCAGGAGGTTCTAATGTTGTTATCGATGCTCAAGATTTCATTGATGGTATAAACCATGTTGCGTTTGCAGCCAGTGCTAAATCTACAAAGATTATTTTAACTGGTATCAATATTGAAGCAACTGGTGAAAAACTTTCTATATCTGCAACAGATGGTTATAGATTAGCTAAAAAAGACATTCCTTTAGCAACTAGTGAAAGATTTTCTATTACAGTAGATGCTAAATCAATGACTGATGTATTAAAATCAATTACAGATGAAAAAGAAATTCATTTAAAAGTTGATGATAAAAATATTGTTGTTGAATTAAATAATACATTGATTATGTGTGGTTTAATTGTAGGAGAATATCCTAATATCAAAGATAGAATTCCAAAGAGTTTCTATTATGTTTTAGAAGCTAATTCACAAGACGTATTAGCAGCTATTGATAGAGTTAATATTTTAAATTCTAACAATTTAGATGGAAATATCATTAAATTAACAATGTCCGAAAGTAATGTTGTATTCAGTTGCAAGTCCATTCAAGATGGAGCTAGTGAAGAAATATTAACTTTATTCAAATATACAGGCGATAGACTTGAGATTAATTTAAATAGTAATTATGTTGTTGATGCTATAAGAGCTTTAAAAAGTGAAGATGTCGTTTTAAGTTTCTTAGGTGAAATGAAATTCTTTACAGTTACTAGCAAAGCTGATCCAAGTGTAGTTAATTTAATCGTTCCTGTAAAAGCTTAAAAAAATAGTAAATATTTAAAATCGCTTAAAGGTGGGTTTATATGCCTGAATTTAAGCGATTTTTTATTTTAGGTATAAATATATAGTTTTTGAAAAAAACTCTTTAAAATTCGCGCCCTTTAATATATAATATTAAAGGGTAGAATATGGAAATGACACAGTATAAAAAAATTGAAATTACCACAGAATACATAACACTTGGACAAATGTTAAAATTTTGCGATGTTATCGATAGTGGTTCTTTAGCTAAAAGCTTTATTATGGAACATAGTATTTTTGTTAATGATGAAGACTGTAAACAAAGAGGAAAAAAACTTTATCCTGGGTATAAAATTTCTATTGATGACTCATTGTTTTTTGAAATAGTAAAATGAACATTAAAAAAATAAGACTTGAAAATTTTAGAAGTTATCAAGATATTAGGGTTGAATTTGAAAAAGGAATTAACTTTATATACGGAGATAACGCTTCAGGAAAAACTAATTTAGTTGAAGGAATTTATTACTTTGCTTTTGCTAGAAGTTTTAGATGTAAAGATGATTCTTTGCTTAAAAGAAATGGAGAAACAGCGGCTTATTTAAGAACTATTTATGATCGTTACGGATATGATAGTAAAATTGAAATTGCTTTACCTCCAGTTGGTAAAAGAATATTAATAAATGATAAAAAAGTATCCAAAGTTAGTGAATTAAGTAAACAATTAAATATTATTTATTTCATTCCAAATGATGTTAATTTATTAAAAGCAACACCAAAAGAAAGAAGAAATTTTCTTGATATGATTATTTCAAAAGTGAATACTTCATATCTTGATTTAATTGTTGATTATAATAAAGTTTTAAAAGAAAGAAATGCTTTATTAAAAGAAGAAAATGTCGATTTAAATTTACTTGAAGTAATAGATCAAAAATATGTTGATTTAAATTATAAAATTTATAAATTTCGTATCGAATTTATAAGAAAAGTAAATAATGTATTGCCTCAAGTGTTTAATAAATTGTTCTTAAAAGATGTTAAAGCTAAAATGATTTATAAATCGTTTGTTAAAAACTATCAAACTAAAGATGAATTAGCTGAATATATTAAATCTCAACACGATGTAGATATTAAATTTAAAATATCTGTTAGCGGAGTTCAAAAAGATGATTTTTCTTTAATTGTCGATGATAAAGATATTGGAAAATATGGGTCTCAAGGAGAAAATAGGCTTTCTGTAATTTGTCTTAAAATGGTTAATTATTTTCTTAGTGAAGATGATAATAAACCGATTGTTATACTTGATGATGTTTTAAGTGAATTGGATAAAGAACATGAAAATAGTCTTATAGAATTTTTAAAAACATTAGAACAAGTATTTATAACATCTACAAAAAAATATGAAATTGAAAATGTTCATTATTACTATATAAAAAATTCAATCATAACTAAGGAGGTTAACTAGTATGGAAGAAAAAGAAATCGTTATTAGTGAAGAAAAAGAAGATGAAGAAAAAGATGAAACAGAGCAAGAAGACGCTGTAAGTTCTAGAATTAGTGAAGGAATTATTGAAGTTAGCGATGAAAAGAGTTTTGAAAAAGCTGATGAAAAATATACTAGTGACAATCTTAAAGTTTTAGAAGGATTAGAAGCTGTTAGAATTAGACCTGGTATGTATATCGGATCTACTTCTTCAAGTGGTTTACATCATTTAGTATGGGAAATCGTTGATAATGGTATCGATGAAGCTTTAGCAGGTTTTTGTAATGAAATTAATGTTTCTATAAACGAAGACAATACAATCACCGTTAAAGATAATGGTAGAGGTATTCCTGTTGATATTGTTGCTGCAACTGGATTAAGTGGTGTTGAAACTGTTTATACAAAATTACACGCAGGTGGTAAATTCGGTGATGGTGGCGGATATAAAGTTAGTGGTGGACTTCATGGTGTTGGTGCATCAGTTGTCAATGCTTTATCTAGTTTTGTTGATGTAACAGTTAGAAAAAACGGAAAAATTCATTTTATTAGATTTGAAAACGGTGGACATGCTGTAGATAGATTAAAAGTTATTGGAACATGTGATGAAAGCGATACAGGTACTACTGTTACTTTTAAACCTGATCCAAAAATCTTTACTGAAACTACAATTTATAATTATGAAATTATTTGTAATCGTTTAAGACAAATGGCTTTCTTAAATAAAGGAATTAAAATTACTTTAACAGATAAAAGAGTTGATCCAATTAGAGAAGAAAGTTTTAAATATGATGGTGGTATTAAAGAATATGTTTCATTCTTAAATAAAAACGAAAAGAAGCTTATTTCACCTATTATTTATTGTGATGGTGCTCAAAAATATACTCTTGAAAGTGGTAAAGAAGAAGAGATTTATGTTGAAGTCGCTATGCAGTATAACGATCAATATAATAGACGTATTTTATCATTCTGTAATAACGTTGCTACTACAAATGGTGGTATGCATGAAGATGGTTTTGGATTAGCTTTAGTAAGAATTATTAATAGCTATGCAAAAAATGCAAAAATATTAAAAGATAACGATAAAGAAAAGATGACTTTAGCTGATTGTCTTGAAGGTTTAACCGCTGTTGTTAGTGTTAAACACCCAAACCCAGAATATGAAGGACAAACTAAAGGAAAATTAGGAAATCCTGAAGTTAAAAAGATTGTTTCAAATGTTGTTGGTGAAAAATTAGAAAGATTTTTACTTGAAAATAAAGAAGAAGCTCGTTTAATTGTTGAAAAAGTACGTGGTGCTTATCAATCTAGATTAGCTTCAATTGCAGCTAGAGAAAACTCAAGAAAGAAAAATGGTATTGATATTACTACTTTACCTGGAAAACTTGCTGATTGTGTTTCAAATAATCCAGAAGAATGTGAATTATTTATTGTTGAAGGTAATTCTGCTGGTGGTAGTGCTAAACTTGGTCGTGATGCAAAAACACAAGCTATCTTACCTTTAAGAGGTAAAATTTTAAATGTTCAAAAAGCTCAATCTCATAGAATTTTTGATAATGCTGAAATAGGAAATATGATTACAGCAATTGGGGCAGGGTTTGGCGATGAATTTGATATAACTAAATCTAGATATCATAAAATTGTTATTATGACCGATGCTGATGTTGATGGTTCTCATATTAGAATTTTACTTTTAACATTCTTTAATAGATTTATGCGTCCATTAATTGAACATGGATATGTTTATATTGCACAACCTCCACTTTATCAAATCACATTTAAAGGTAAAAAATATTATGCATATTCCGATAGTCAACTTGAAGTATTAAAGAAGACATTAGATTTAAAACCTGGTTATCCTTATTCACGTTTTAAAGGACTTGGTGAAATGGATCCTGCTCAACTTGAAGAAACAACAATGGATCCAAAAGGAAGAAGTATGCTTAGGGTTACAATTCAAGATGCTGCTGAAGCTGATATGGTATTTAATGATTTAATGGGTGAAGAAGTTGAACCTAGAAGTGAATTTATTAGAAACAACGCAAAGTTTGTTAAGAACTTGGATATTTAATTTAAGGGGGATTTAATATGGAAAACGAAGAAAAATTAGATTCTTTAGAAATAAGTGAAGAAGATAAAATTAAACAAGACAATGCTGGTTATGAAGCTGGCATTGAACCAAAAATTACCGATACAGAAATCGTTGGTCAAGTACAATCTAGTTTCTTAGATTATGCTATGAGTGTTATTGTTTCTCGTGCAATCCCTGATGTAAGAGATGGATTTAAACCTGTTCATAGAAGAGTTATTTATGCGATGTACGAAAAAGGTTATACAAGCGATAAACCACATGTAAAATGTGCTAAAGTTGTTGGTGATGTTATGGGTAATTATCACCCACATGGTGATAGCGCAATCTATGAAACTTTAGTTAGAATGGCTCAACCTTTCTCATTAAGATATACATTAATTGATGGTCATGGTAACTTTGGTAATATGGATGGTGATGGAGCTGCTGCTTACCGTTATACTGAATCAAGATTAAACAAATTATCTCAAGAATTAGTTAGAGATATCAACTGTAATACTGTTGATTTTATGCCTAACTATGATGGTAGTTTAGAAGAACCTAGTGTTTTACCATGTAGATTTCCTAATCTTTTAGTTAATGGTAGTGATGGTATCGCTGTTGGTATGGCTACAAAATTACCTAGCCATAATTTAAATGAAGTTGTTGATGCAATCGTTGCATATAGCAAAAATAAGGATATTAGCGTTGATGAATTAATGCAATATATCAAAGGTCCAGATTTCCCTACAGGCGGAATCATCTATGGTTTAGCTGGTATTAAACAAGCTTATGAAACTGGTAGAGGAACTTTTAAAATTAGAGCAAAAACAAGTATCGAAGAAGAAGCTAATGGTAAATATAAAATTATAGTTACAGAAATTCCTTATCAAGTTAGAAAAGGTGATTTAGTAGCTAAAATAGGTGAATTAGCTAGAGATAAAGTTATTGATGGTATTACATCAATTAAAGATTTTTCAAAAGAAGATGTTAGAATTGAAATCGAATTAAGAAGAGATGTTGAACCACATGTTGTTTTAAATAAATTATTTAAAAACTCACAACTTGAAACAAGTTTTGGTGTTATTAATCTTTGTATTGTTGATGGTGCTCCAAAAGTTTTAAGTTTAAGAGAATTAATAAGATATTATTTAGAATTCCAAGTAGATGTTGTTAAAAGAAGAACAATCTATTTAAAAAATAAGGATGAAGCTCGTATTGAAATTTTAAAAGCTTTAATTTTAGTTCATGATAACATCGATGAAGTTGTTAAAATGGCTAAAGATAGTAAGAGCCCTCAAGTATTCCAAGATAGTTTAATAGAAAGATTTGCTTTATCCGAAGATCAAGCAAAAGCAATTGTTGCTATGACTTTAGGTAGATTAACTGGTCTTGAAACAACTAAGATTGAAGATGAAAAACATCAATTAGAAGAAAATGTTAAAGGATATAACTATTTATTAGAAGATGAAAGTCATTTAACAGATAAAGTTATTGAAGAATTAGTTGCTATTAAAAATAAATTTGGCGATAAGAGAAGAAGTGAAATTTCTACTACAATCGCTTCTGTAAATGATGAAGATTTAATCCCTGAAGACAATATTGTTATCACTTTAACAGAAAACGGTTATATTAAAAGAATGTCTACTTCTGAATTTAAAAACCAAAATAGAGGCGGAAAAGGTGTTAAAGGTATGACAGTTTATGGTGGTGATGCTGTTATTAAAATGGTTAATGCATCAACTCATACTGATATATTATTCTTCTCTAATTCTGGAAAAGTTTATCGTAAAAGAGGCTATGAAATCAATGAAGGCGGTAGACAAGGAAAAGGTATTCCTGTAATCAATCTTTTAAATTTAGAGAAAGAAGAAAGTATTATTTCTATTATTTCAGTAGATGATTATTCAAAAGGAAGTTTATTATTTGTCACTAAAAATGGTATAGCTAAAAAGACATCATTAAGTGAATTTGAAAGAATTAATTGTAATGGTAAAAAAGCTATAAACTTTAAAGAAGATGACAACTTATTTGATGTAAAAATTACTGATGGAAATGCATATATTTTAGTTGCTAGTGCTGATGGTCAACTTTGTATGTTTAAAGAAGATGAAATTAGAGATATGGGAAGAAGTGCTAGCGGTGTTAAGGCTATGAATCTTCGTGGATCTTGTGTTGTTGGAGTTGATACTTCTTTAAATGGTGATAAAGTTCTTGTTTTAAGTGAAAAAGGCTTAGGAAAATTATCTCCAATGGAAGACTATAGAGTTACTCATAGAGGTTCTAGCGGTGTTAAAACTATTAAAATTAATGAAAAAACTGGTAAACTTGTCGCTATGAAAGTTGTTAATGGTGATGAAGATTATTTAGCTATTACTTTAGGTGGAACAATTGTTAGAAGTTCTTTAACTCAAGTTAGAGAGTGTGGAAGAAATTCTAGTGGTGTTAAGATGATTAACTTAAAAGATAGCGATAAAGTCACTTCCTTAACATGTCTTGAACATGAAGAAGAGGAAGTTGAAGAAGAAACAGTAAATAGTGAAGAAACAACTGAAACAGTTAGTGAAGAATAATGAAACTTTATATTTATACAGACTATAAAAATCAAGAAATTCCATTTGAAAGCAGTAGAGTTAGAAAAAATTTCAAAGGTTTATTAGAACTTGTTAATGAAACTTATTCTACTCAAAACGCTACTGCTTATTATAATATTGCTCAATATTTCACACTTAATGATGTTACAACATTAGATTTAGAAACACGTTATAGAAACATTATCAACGGTGTAACTGTGTTTTATAACGAGTGTGAAAGTGAGAATGGTGTTTTTTCAAAAGATAAAGATGGAATAAATTATTCAATTTCAAAGTTTAATATTGATAAGATAAATACTTTCGATTTTGTAATTGTTCCATCTGAATCTGCTAGAACATTTTTAAGAAAAGAGGGGATATATACTAGTGTTTTTGTATTAAATCCTGCTGTTAAATTTTCAAAATTTGAATTTAATGATTCTAGTTTTAAAAACATTTTTTATAGAGTTGTTGGAATTAATGATGGTTCTAAAATTGCTATAAGCGTTATTAAAGATGATGACTTTGAAGC
>CAVDQJ010000055.1:0-5137 GCA_963611005.1 bacterium
GTCATAATTTATACAATAAGTTAAGAGAAAATGATGTTAAATGTGAATTATGTGATTATGCATCTAGAAATTTTCATTTAGATCATGTTTTTGTAGTCACTTATCCTAAGTTGATAGAAAGCCAAGATTTTTATTTTAAGCTCGATAAATTTTTTATTTCATCAAATAAATAAATCTTATTAATTTTGGTCATTTATAAATTATAAATTTATATATTAAATATTTAGGTTATTATGTGTTATAATAAAAGGCGATGAAAACCGGTGTAACAAAAAAGAAAACTATATTAGTATGTCAAGATGACAAAGCAAATGTAAATAACATTAAGAACAGTTTAAAAAATGATGGTTATGATGTTATTACTTGTTCTTTTGCTCAAGAAGCTATTGATATTTGTATTAAATCTTTAATTGATTTATTAATAATTGATTTACAATTACCTGATAAAGATGGTATGGTTGCAATTGAAACAATCAGAAGTTTTAATAATAAATTACCAATTATTGTTGTTACATCTAGAAATAATATTGAATCTAAAGTTATGGCATTTGAAACAGGAGCTAATGATTATTTAGTTAAACCATTCAATATGCTTGAATTAATTGCAAGAATTAAAAATCAATTAAGATATTTTTATGTTGAAGATAAACATACATTAACAAATGGTCCTTTAGTTATTGATTATGATGCTAAAAATATTTTTGTTAATGGTGTTGAAGTTCATTTTACAAATTTTGAATATAAGATTATTGTTTTATTAGCTCAAAATTTAGATAAAACATTAACTCATCAATATATTATTTCACATATTTGGGGAGAAGGCGGACAAGATCCTAACGGTCTTAGAGTTTTTATGGCTGGTATTAGAAAGAAAATTAATAAAGATGCTAGAAGTAGAGAAATTTTAAGAACTGATGTAGGAATCGGTTATAGAATGAATTCTGTCGATTAATTATTATGAAATTCTTTGCAGGTAAAGTCGCTTCATTGATTGGAGTAATTGCTAATTTTATACTATTTGTTGTAGCTTTAGTTTCTTTTTTATTCATACTTTTTAGTGGAGAAACAATGCAAAATATAGTTGATAATTTAACTTCACCTTTATTATGGATATGTGGAGTTTTATCAGTGGTTTGTGTTGCTTTTGCTTTAGTTATTTCTATTGTAGCTTGTATAAAATTAATATTAGGACAAAGATTAAATAAGATATTCTATTGTTTAATTGTTTTACTTTCTTTATTAATTATTGATGGAGTTTTAGTTTTTGGGTTTAGTGGAATAAGCGATGCTAATTTTGGTTTCTTTTTAGGTATATATATTTCTTATGTTGTTATAAATGGATTCTTATTAACCGGTTGTTTATTAAATAATCCAAAAAGCAACATATAAAAATTATTAAATTACATTAATATTTAAAATATTAAGTCTGATGAATTCAGGCTTTTTTTATCGATTTAAAATATTTTTAAATTCATTATTGCATTTAATTTAATGTAAAGATATAATATTAATCGGTAAAAAAATACTGAATGGAGTTGAAGAATATGAAGTTTGTGTTATCAAAAAATCAACTAAGAAGATTCCCTGTATATCTAACATTCTTCAAAAAGTGCGATGAAATGGGGCTAAAGTACATTAATTCAAGTATGGTAGCTGAAGCATTAAATCTTAATGAAGAACAAGTAAGAAAAGATATTCAGTTGTTTTCTACTGTTAGTGGTGTTCCAAACAAAGGAAGAGAAATTAAAAAATTAATTACTGATATTGAAAGGGTGCTAGGTTGTGAATCAACTAATAATGCTGTTCTTGTTGGTGTTGGTAGTTTAGGAAGAGCATTATTGAATTATCGTGGATTTGATGAATATGGATTAAAGATTGTTGCTGGTTTCGATAAAGACGAATATACAATCGGCAAAAAAATAAATGATGTTCAAATTTATGATATTCATAGATTATATGGAACAGTTAAAGAATTAAATGCTTATATTGGTATTATCTGTGTTCCTCCATCAAATGCTCAAGAAGTATGTGATGCGTTAGTTGAATCAGGAATTGAAGCGATTTGGAATTTCTCTCCAACTTCGCTAAAAGTACCATCAAATATTATTGTTTCAGATGTTAATATGGCTGTTTCATTAGCTGAACTTAGTCATAAATTATATATGCAAAAAATAAAGGAGAATAAAAATGGAAAATGAAGCTTATCCAAAAGAAGTAGTTAAAGAAGTTGATGAACTTGTTGAAAAAGGTGTTAAATGTTTAGAAGAATTTAGACTTTTAAACCAAGAACAAGTCGATTACATTGTTGCTAAAGTTAGTTGTGCTGTTTTAGATCATCACGAATATTTAGCACGTATCGCTTTAGAAGAAACAAAAAGAGGTGTTTTTGAAGACAAATGTACTAAAAACTTATTCGCATGTGAATATGTTGTTAATAACATGAGACATTTAAAAACATGTGGAATTATTAATGATGATCCTGTAACAGGAATTACAGAAATCGCTGATCCTTTAGGTGTTATTTGTGGTGTTACACCAGTTACTAACCCTACATCTACAGTTATTTTTAAATCATTAATCGCATTAAAAACTAGAAACCCAATTATCTTTGGTTTCCATCCAAATGCACAAAATTGTTGTGTTGAAACAGCAAAGATTATTGAAGATGCTGCAGTTAAAGCTGGAGCTCCTAAAAATTGTGTTCAATTCATAGCTCATCCATCTCTTGATGCTACAAAATACTTAATGAATCATAAAGATATTGCAAGTATTTTAGCAACTGGTGGAAACGCAATGGTTAAACAAGCTTATAGTTGTGGTAAACCAGCATTAGGTGTTGGAGCTGGAAACGTTCCTGCTTATGTTGAAAAATCAGCAAATGTTGCTCAAGCTGCAAATGATATTTTAATGAGTAAAGCATTTGATAATGGTATGGTTTGTGCTTCAGAACAAGCTGCTATTGTTGATAAAGATATTTATAAAGAATTCTTAGAAAATCTTAAAAAATATGGTGCTTATTTATGTAATAAAGAAGAAAAAGCATTACTTGAAAAATATATGTTTAGACCTACAAAAGATGGGAAAGGTACTGCTTTATTCTCTGGATTAGTTGGTCATCCAGCTGCTGAAATCGCTCATGAAGCTGGATTTGAAGTTCCTGAAAATACACCTATTTTAGTCGCAGAATGTGACCATGTAGGAATGGATGAACCATTAACAAGAGAAAAATTATCTCCTGTATTAGCTTTAGTTAAAGTAAAAGACCATGTCGAAGGATTTAATGAAGCTGAAAAAATGGTTGAAAATGGTGGTTTAGGACATAGTGCTTGTATTCATACATCAAATAAAGAATTAGCTGATGAATTCGGTGTAAGACTTAAAGCATGTAGAATTATTTGGAATTCTCCTACATCATTTGGTGGTATTGGTAACATTTATAACTCTTTTATCCCTAGTATGACATTAGGATGTGGATCATATGGTCATAACTCTGTTAGTGGTAACGTTGGTGCTGTTAACTTAATTAATATTAAAAGAATTGGTAAAAGGAGAAATAATATGCAATGGTTTAAATTACCAAGTAAGATATATTTTGAAAGAAATAGTATTCAATACTTAATTGATTGTAAAGATGTTAATAAAGTATTTATTGTTACAGATAATTCAATGGTTCAACTTGGATTTATGAACAAGATTGTTGATCAATTGAAATTAAGAAGAAATGAAGTTAGTATTCAATTATTTACAGATGTAGAACCAGATCCAGATATTAAAACAGTTAGAAAAGGCGCTGATTTAATGAACAGTTTCAAACCTGATACTATTATTGCTTTAGGTGGTGGTAGTGTTATGGATGCTGCAAAAGGTATGTGGTTATTCTATGAAAATCCTGAAGTTAATTTTGATGATTTAAAACAAAAATTCATGGATATTAGAAAGAGAGCATTTAAGTTCCCTCAATTAGGTAAGAAAACAAAATTAATTTGTATTCCTACAACTAGTGGAACAGGTAGTGAAGTTACTCCATTTGCTGTTATTTCAGACCATGAAAATCATAAGAAATATCCTTTAACAGATTATTCATTAACTCCAACAATTGCTATTGTTGATCCTGAATTTACAACTAATTTACCAGCTAGTGTTACAGCTGATACAGGTCTTGATGTTTTATGTCATGCTGTTGAAGCTTATGTTAGTATGTTAGCTAGTGATTATACAGACGGATTAGCAATTCATGCTGTTGAATTAGTCTTTGAAAACTTAGAAAGAACAGTTAAAGACGGTAAAAATGATTTAGAAGCAAGAGAAAAGATGCACAATGCTGCAACAATTGCAGGTATGGCATTCGCTAACGCTTTCTTAGGTATGTGTCATGCTATGGCTCATAAAGTTGGTGGCTTCTATCATTTACCTCACGGAAGAATTATTGGTATCTTATTACCATATGTAATTAGATATAATGGTCAAATTCCTCAAAAATTATCTACTTGGCCAAAATATAATGTATACGATGCAGATAAACGTTATACAAAACTTGCTAGACTTATCGGTTTAGAAGCTAAAAATGAAAAACAAGGTGTAGAAGCATTTGCTAATGCATGTTACGATTTATCAGTTAGATGTGGAGTTAAACCATCATTTAAAGAACAAGGAATCGATGAAAAAGATTTCATGGAAAATGTTGAAAAGATTGCATATCTTGCATATGAAGATCAATGTACTCCAGCAAATCCAAGAATTCCTCTTGTTAAAGATATGATTCAAATTCTTAAAGATGCTTACTATGGCAACTTTAAAAAATAGTTAACATTTCATATTAAATTTTAAAAATCTCTTATCTTTAGATAAGGGATTTTTATTTTCCAGGTTAATAATATTTATGTTTTGTGTATAATTATTTATATTAAAAGAAGGCGATTTTATGAAAAAAGAATTTAGAGATTTAGTTGTAGAAAATATTGATGAAGCAAATGTGTTGTTATGTGGAATACCTTTTGATAAAAATGCATCAGTAGGAAAAGGAGCAAAAGAAGCACCAAAAGTATTAAGAGAATTAAGTTACGATTTACCTGCTTTAGATAGAAAAGGTTTTTTACTTAAAGACATTAAACTTTTTGATTTTGGTGATTTTACAAGT
>CAVDQJ010000056.1:0-4900 GCA_963611005.1 bacterium
ATACATTCTTATTAAATGATGAAGAAGTTATTGTATCTCCTTGTTTAAATAATGATTTATTACTAGCTGTAGAAGAATTACCATAATATTTAGTTTTATCTCTACCAAGTAAAGAAATTAAAGCATTTCCATTTTCTTGATATGAAGGAGTATTGCTACTTGCTACACCATAATAATTGTAACCGCTAGCTTCAGGAATAGAAGTATAAGAAGAACTTAATACATTTCCTAATGTATATCCACTAGATTTATATTTAAATTCATATAATCTAGCATCGACATGATAAATTAATAAACCAGATTCACTAAAGAATTTAGGATAGTCACCATAATTGTATGTAGAATCTAATTCGTTTAATCCAGTAGGAGTATAGTATTCAATGATTAAATATTCACTAAATGCAGAATTATTAAAATAACTTGATGGAATTATTAAACAATCTCCGCTTGATTCAAATGGCTTTAAAGTGACTCTACCTGAATTAGAATTAATTAAATAAGGATTAACCCAGTTTAATGCGTATTTAGAAAAAGCATTATGATCACCGATATTAAAATCCATCATATCTAATCCACCTAAATATCCATATGTTGCATCAGAATCATATGTATAATAATCATCTAATCCTAACATATGTCCTGTTTCATGAATTAAAGTATGAGCATCATAACCATTATCATCTTGTTCGTATAAAAATGCTGCAGCCATATTTGCGTATGTTCCAATTGCACAATCTTCTATAGATGTTGATCTTTCTGAATCTGTGAAATACCAATATGTATATGCCCAATATTTATCGCTATCTACATTATTCATGTTAAATTCATTATAAACAAACCAAATGCCATCTATATAATCATCATTATTTGAATCATATTTAGAATAATTTGATGAAACATTTTCTCCGTTTACTGTAATTTTTGTATAGATTTCATCGATTAAAGTCAATGTTTCAGTAGCATAATCATCAGTTAATGAAGTGAATTTGCTTGCTGTCATATTAGGAGTAATAACATCAGCGATTGATATATCTAAATTTAAGTTGTTATAACTTGTCTTTTTATAATAAGATTGTAATGATTCCCAATAAGAATTTGCTTCGCCTTTACTAGCTTTTGTTAATGAAGAAATTTTAGTATCAGTCCATTTAACAGATAAATCAGAAAATTGTACAGGAACTATAATAATTTTGCTATTTCCTGTTGAAGGAGTTGCTATAGATCCTATGCTTGCTCCTACATTTTCATAATTAATTCCTTTATTAGTTAATTTTTTATATCCGCCTTCTGTTGTTGTAGATCCTGAATCTCCACTAGATGAACCACCTGAAGAACTTCCTGAATCGTCACTAGATGAACCACCTGAAGAACTTCCTGAATCGTCACTAGATGATCCACCTGAAGAACTACCAGTCTTTTTAAAAGTAACTTTAAAATTGTTTTCACCTTCTTTAATTAATGTAACTTTACATGTATTTTTTCTAACTTGAATTTCGATACCATTAAAAGTAGCAGTATCAACTTCATATCCGCTTGATGGAGTAATAGTGATAGTTATAGTTTCTCCAACAAATCCGCTATTTTTATCAGCTACAGCAGAACCATTGCCATCAGTAGTAATATATAAATCTGCTCTTTTATTGTTTAAAACAGTGTTATTACAACTTGTTGTAATGATTGGAGCACTTATAAGTGTTAAAACAAATAATATTTTCTTTAATTTCATATGTATTTCCTTACTATTTTATTTTGTATTTATTTCAATTGAAGAAACATAAACTGCTCTTGATGTGTCACTAGAGAAACTTATATTTCCCTTTAAAGTGGATAAATTTTCATCAACAGTGTATGTTGTTTTAAAATTTGTTATACCATCAACAGTTGATACAATATTGTTTTTAGATGTTAATGAAGTAGTGTTTACTTTTATATTTAATAATCCATATTGATCATCATATGTTGTATTTTTTGAACTATAAACAACAATTGAAGAAACATTTAATAGAGTATTTACTTTGATATTGTCTTCGGTATTCTTTTTAAATTGAAAGAAATTAAGATAATCTTTATTACTTGATATTCCTATAATTGAACAAGCATATTCAATTTCAATATCGTCAACGACATCTTTTACGCCATTATTTTTAATATAAACTCCATTAGTTTCTTTTTCAGCGCTTAAAAAATTAGTTAATTTATCGGTAGTGATGGTGTAAGTTTTAGGATTAGTTGTACCTTTATCATCGTCACCTTTATTATTATCAGTATTACCACCTGTATTATCTTGATTGTTATCAGTATTACCACCTGTATTATCTTGGTTATTATCACCATTATTATTTATATCATTGTTATTGTCTTGTTTAATTTCGTTACAAGAAAATAAACCTATTGATAATAATGAAATACATGTAATAGAAGTTAATCTAAAGAAATTTTTAATCATACTTTTACCTCGTAATAATATTTTATTAAAAATATTATTTTGCTGCTATAAAGAGTATAAAAAAAGACATTAATTAATATTAATTTAATGTCTTTTATATTGGTTAATTTATGCTCTACTTGTTAAAGAAATTTCTCCAGCTTTAGTCAATGCAACTTTTGTTAAAACTGGTCCAATTAATTCATAGATAATAGTTGATGTTAATATTGTTGCTACAATTAATGTTCCTAAAGAACTATTTGTATCTCCAGCTTTAATAGCTAAAGAATTTAAAGTAGCTCCAGCACTAGTTGCTAAACCGATAGCAACACCTGCTTGAGGAACAAGAGTTAAACCTAAATATTTTTTAATTGTAGGTTCAGCATGAGTTAAGCAAGCTCCTGTAAATGATCCAAGCCATTTACCTAAGACTCTACTTGCAACATAAATTAATGCAATAACAAGAAGAATAATAGCATCTTTACTTGCAAATACAGTTAATTTTAAATTAGCTCCACTTAAAATAAAGAATAACATAAATATTGGTGGAGTTATTTCATCAATTCTTGTAAATGTAGGTTCGCTATCTTTTCTAAAGTTAATTAAAATAGCACCAGTCATCATACACATTAAAAGAGATGAAACATCAAATTCTCCACACCAAGTTTGAGAGAATAATACATGTAATCCTAAATTTCCAAAAATAGCAAATATACATAAAATCATACGATTTGCACGTGATTTAAAGAATTTAAATAAGAAAGTTATTATAAATCCTAATATAGCTCCAATAGCAAATGCTAAAACTATTTCAATTACAGGTTTAGCAAGCATTGAATATAAGTCAACTTCCCCATTTCCCATTTCAATAGTTTTTGCTATTGAAAATAAAATAGAGAACATAATTAATGCAGCAGCATCATCAAGAGCAACAACAGGAAGAAGAGTTTCAACAACTGGTCCTCTTGCTTTATATTGTTTAACAACAAGTAAAGTAGCAGCAGGAGCAGTAGCACAGCTAATAGCTGCTAATGTTAAAATTAATGGCCATGATATTTGATCACTAGAACCTCCAGTAGCAGCAAGTAAGATAAAATGAGCTACCATTAAGAACATAAATACCATTACACATGCACCGAATGCTTCTAAAAATGTAATAACTAAGACTTTTTTACCTACTTTTTTGATAGTAGAAATCTTAAAGCTTGAACCGATTGTAAATGCGATAAATCCTAAAGCAATAGTAGATATAAATGATAAACTATTAACAAATTGACCAATTGTAGATGTAGTTAAACTATCGTCGAATTGGAAATTGTTGAAGAATAAACCTAAAACATATGGTCCGATTAAAATACCTGTTAATAAATAACCTGTAACATTAGGTAATTTTATTAATTTCATCAATCGTGTTGAAAGGAGTGCAATTACTATCGCAATCGCTATATAAAGATATATATCCATTTTAAATACTTCCTTCGAAATTAGTTATTTCACTGTAATACATTCCACCTTTAATTTTTGTGAAATGATTTGTTTCTTCTCTTACAAGTTCTTGAACTTTATCTAATTCTTCTTTATCTAAAATGAAATAAGCAAAAGTAGAATCGTTTGTATTTGTTCCTTTTAAATGACGAAGAGAGATAAATAATCTATCATCATCATGTTCATCTTCATCAAGTATATGTTTTAATGATTTAGCAATTAAAACAGTAGCATTAAAACCTTTATGAGCTAAATCTGATAATAAATCAACAGTTTGATCGTTGTTTTCTAATATTAAAACTAATCTATATTTATTCATAATATCGTTCCCCTCCAAATATTATTTATAATTCTTTAACCCATAAACCATGAAGATTGCAATAAGCATATACTTTTAATGGTTTTTCGTTTTCATTTAATAAAAATGTTGCTTTAGGTTCGTTATTTGAACTTAAATCGTGTCTATATACATTTTTATCAGTAAGTAAATAAATAAAACTAATATAATGAGCATCCATCATAGGGTGAAGCGTTGATCCAACTATAACTTCAACTTTATTTTCATTAATTTCTACAACAGGAATATGTTTTTCTTGACTTGCATCTTCTGAGTTAGGAATCATTTCTTTCATAACATCGCCACAACACATTGTAGGGCATCCATGAACTCCTGGAAGACGTTCAACGATTTTTCCACAGTGTTTGCATCGTAATAAACTTAATTTTTCCATACCTTAATTCTCCTTATAAGTTATTATATAACTTTTTTATATGAAAATATAGACTATTGCTTTATAATTTAAGTATGAAAGTATTGATTATTGGAAGTGGTTGTAGTGCTATTTATTTAGGTGTTTTATTAAAGAAAAATAATAGTGATTTAGATTTGTCTTTTGTAGATATTAATAAAGAACCTGGTAAAAAGTTTTTAGTAACCGGAAATGGAAGATGTAATTTAGCAAATTTAAAAATTAATGATAAATCATACAA
>CAVDQJ010000057.1:0-5018 GCA_963611005.1 bacterium
TAATAAATATATAAATGAACATGCTAAAGAATTATATGGAATTAAAATAAATGAAATATTTTCTAATTTAATACTTTAAATTTGATTAAAAAAGTTTAAAATATTATATGTATTTATAAGGAGGTTTATATGAAAAAATTATTTACAAAATTATTTACATTGTTAAGTGTTGTTGCTGGAGGAGTTTGTTTTTATTTATTTAGTTTAGATATGTTAACAAAAACAACTTATGCTTTATCTGGAACAGATTATCAAATGTCAAATGCAGAATCTTATACTTTCTATAATTTATTAAGTAAAGATGGAAATATTACTTATGCTAGTTTAATTCCTTTAATTTTAGTAGGCGTAGGTACTTTATTTATGTTAATTGCTGTTTTCTTTAGTAGTAAGAAATTAAATATAGCTTTAACATTTATTTCATTCTTAGTATTTACAGGTTTTGCTGTTGTGATGTTTTTAGCACCTACAATTTATAAAAATCAATTCCCTTCAGAATTTGATGTAGGAGTTGCTGCTTTAGTTGGTGGTAAAATAGAAATGACATTATCTGCTGCTGGATATTGGTCAGCAAGTTTAGGAATTGTTGCTGCAGTATTTTCATTATTATCAGCATCCTTAAACGCAAAAAAATAGTTAATTAAGTAAAAATACTTTATTAGAAAAAAGAATATTAATTTTGTTAAAAAATTAGTATTTTTTTTATATTCAATAATGTTATAATAGGAATACCATAAGGAGTAATTTATGTTTAAAATAATTAGGAAAAAGGTTTTTAATCCAACCGAAACTTTGATGGAAATTGAAGCTCCATTTATTGCTAAAAAAGCATTACCTGGACAATTTATTATTCTTAGAGCTAAAGAAAATAGTGAAAGAATACCTCTTACAATTGGAGGAACTGATAAAGAAAAAGGAACAGTCACAATAATATTTCAAATTGTAGGTGCATCAACATTTAAATTAAATCAACTTAATGAAGGTGATTATATAAATGATTTTGTTGGACCTTTAGGTAGACCTACTGAAATTACTGGAGAAAATGTTTGTGTAATTGGTGGAGGATTAGGTGTAGCTATTGCTTATCCTATTGCAAAAGCATTTCATGATGCTAATAAACATGTAACTTCAATTGCTGGATTTAGAAATAAAGATTTAGTCATTTTAAGCGATGAATTTAATGAAGCTAGTGATAAATTTATTCCATGTAGTGATGATGGAAGTTATGGAACAAAAGGTGTAGTTACTTTGCCTTTAGAAGAGATGCTTAAAAGTGGTGTTAAATTTGATAAAGTAATTGCTATTGGACCAGTTATCATGATGAAATTTGTAACTGAAGTTTGTAGAAAATACAATGTTCCAGAATGTGTTTGTAGTATGAACCCTATTATGATTGATGGAACTGGAATGTGTGGATGTTGTAGACTTACAGTTGGAGGCAAAACAAAATTTGCTTGTGTAGATGGCCCTGATTTTGATGCATATGAAGTAGATTTCGATGAAGCTATGTCTAGAGGCAGAATGTATAGTGAATTTGAAAAGAAAGCTTATGATGAAGCTAAATGTAATTTATTTAACAAGGAGGTTAAATAGTTATGTATTCTGAATATAAACCAAATATGAAGGCATTTAAAAATCCAATGCCTTCTCAAGATCCTAAAGTTAGAGCTCATAATTTTAAAGAAGTTGCTACTGGATATACTGAAGAAATGGCTATTGATGAAGCTAAGAGATGTTTAGGATGTCCAACAAAACCTTGTGTTGCACATTGTCCAGTAAACATAAATATTCCTGATTTTATTCATGAAGTTGCATTAGGAAATTTTGAAAAAGCATATGAAATCATATCTGAATCGAGTTCTTTACCTGCAGTTTGTGGTAGAGTTTGTCCTCAGGAAAGTCAATGTGAAAGTAAATGTACAAGAGGAATAGGTATCGATCCAGTTACAAAAAAGAAAAAAGAAGCTGTAGGCATTGGTAGACTTGAAAGATTTGTTGCAGATTATCATAATGCTCATAATAATAAAGAAGTCGTTAAACCTACACCAAATGGACATAAAGTAGCTGTAATTGGAAGTGGACCTAGCGGATTAACTTGCGCTGGTGATTTAGCTAAAAAAGGATATGAAGTTACTATTTTTGAAGCTTTACATTTAGCAGGTGGCGTTTTAGTTTATGGTATTCCTGAATTTAGACTTCCAAAATCAATTGTTCAAAAAGAAGTTGATGGATTAAAAGCTTTAGGTGTTAAAGTTGAAACAAATATGGTTATTGGTAGAGTTATTACTATCGATGAACTTCAAAAAGAATATGGATTCGAGGCTATTTTTATAGGTAGTGGAGCTGGTCTTCCTAGATTTATGGGAATTAAAGGTGAAAATTTAAAAGGTGTTTATTCTGCTAATGAATATTTAACTAGAACTAATTTAATGAAAGCATATTTAGATGATAGTGAAACTCCAATTGAACATGCTAAATCAGTTGCTGTTGTTGGTGGAGGTAATGTTGCAATGGATGCAGCAAGATCTGCTTTAAGATTAGGAGCTGAACATGTTTATATTGTATATAGAAGAAGTTTAGATGAACTTCCTGCTAGAAAAGAAGAAGTTGAACATGCAATGGAAGAAGGTGTTGAATTTAAATTATTAAACAACCCTGTTGAAATTATTGGAGATGAAAATAAGTTAGTTAATAAGATGAAAGTTGAAAAGATGGTTTTAGGTGATCCTGATGAAAAAGGTAGAAGAAAACCTGTTGGAACCGGAACTTATGAAGAAATTGATGTTGATTGTGTAATTATTGCTATTGGAACAAGTCCAAATCCATTAATTAAATCAACAACTGAAGGTTTAGAAGTAAATCCTCATGGTTGTTTAATTACAAAGGATGAAGGTGGCTTAACTACTAGAGATGGAGTTTATGCTGGAGGTGATGCAGTTACAGGAGCCGCTACTGTTATCCTTGCTATGGGAGCAGGAAAACATGCTGCCAAAGCAATAGATGAAAAATTATCAAATAAATAATTTAAAAAGGTGAACTTAATGTTCATCTTTTTTAATGCAAAAATGCAATTAAATTTGATTTATTTATAAAAAGATAATATCTACAATATAAAATGTAAAAATAGTATAATTTTAAATAGATAAATTATTTAATAAATTAATTTCTTAATTTAAATGTTGCTTATCATTAAAACAATTTTATCAAGAAATAATAGGAGAATTTAAATATGGAAAAGACAAAGAATGGATTAGGCATTAGAAAGTGGTTAATTTTTATTATTGTTGGAATTGCAGGTCAATTTGCTTGGTGTGTTGAAAACATGTATTTAAATTCTTATATTGCTTATTTAAATTTTAATGATTCAACAGGAGTTGGATTTGATTATAGTTTAATGATTGCAATTACCACTGCATTAAGTGCAATAGTTGCAACTTTAACTACATTAATAATGGGTACATTAACAGATAAGATAAATAAAAGAAAGATATTTATATCTATTGGATATATTGTTTGGGGTGTAGCTACTGCAAGTTTTGGTTTGGTTAATGTTAATAATCAAAACGCAATTATTCCTGTTTCAATGGCTGCTAGTAGTGCTGCTATAATGGTTATAGTTATTGATTGCGTTATGACTTTCTTTGGATCAACATCAAATGATGCAGCATTTAATTCATATTTAACAATAAATACTCCAGAAAATAAAAGAGCAAAAGTAGAAGGTGTTATGTCGATTTTACCTTTAATTGCAATGTTAATAATTTTTGTTGGATTAAATTCACTTACTACAAAAGACGCAGGATATAGATGGGATTTATTCTTTTATATTATTGGTGGCATAGTTATTTTAGTTGGTATTATTTCTTTATTTTTAATTCCTAAAGAAGAAAAGAGTGTAATGCTAATTAATGAAGAAAATAAACCTAAAGAAAAATTCTTTTCAATGATGATTGAAGGATTTAAACCTTCTACTATTAAAAATAATAAGAAATTATATCTTGGTTTATTAGCTTTATTTATTTATGGTGTATCTACACAAGTATATTTCCCTTATTTGATGGTATATGTTGAAAAGACATGTGGTATTTCAAATACTAGCGATACAATATTATCTAATTTTGCTATAGTTATGGCAGTTGCTTTATTAGTTGGAAGTTTATTAAGTGTTGTTGTAGGATATTTTGCTGATAAGTTAGGTAAAGAAAAGATGATTATCCCTAGTGTTATAATATTAATAATTGGTTTAATAATGATGTATTTTATGCCATATGATTTTAATAGTGAGGTTGGAAAAGTGGTATATAGTTGTTTTGCTGCTTTAGTTATGATTGCTGGATATGTTGGAATTCCTACTGTATTAAATAGTTTGGTAAGAAGTAATATTCCTAAGGAAAAAGAAGGGGTATTTATGGGGGTTAAGATGATTTTCTTAGTTGCTCTTCCTATGTGTATTGGTCCATTTATTGGAGATGCATTAAATAAAGTTTCTAATAAAACTTATGAGGGAGATTTTGGTGTAGTTAGTCAAGTACCTTCAAATATTAATTATTTAGTAGCAGCAGGTATCTTATTATTGATTATTATTCCAGTTGTATTAATGTACTTATTAGATAAAAAAGGAAAAACTATAAATGAAGAAGCAAAATAAAGGTTATTTATATAAAGATTTAAGGAAATTTGATTATAAAGTAGAAGAAGTCCCTTTAAAAGAATATCCTAGACCTAATTTAAAAAGAGATTCATATTTAAGTTTAAATGGTGAATGGGATATTGAAATAAATAAAGATGAAGCTCTACCAAAAAGCTATACAAATAAAGTCATTGTCCCTTACCCTATTGAAACTCCTTTAAGTGGTGTTAATCATCTTTTAGAACCTGATGAAATTATTTATTATCATAAAAAAATTGATATAACAGAATTTAAGAAATATGATCATATATTTTTAAATTTTGATGGGGTTGATCAAAGTTGTGAAATATTTATAGATGAAAAATTAGTCTATTCTTTTGATATGCCT
>CAVDQJ010000058.1:0-5485 GCA_963611005.1 bacterium
ATATCAACTTTCAATCGAAACTTAAAATATTTTTATTTAAAACTTTTTTACATTTTATTATATAAAATAAGCAAAATTTCTTTTCTTTTTTATTGTAATATCGAAATTAAAACAATAATATTTAATTATAAAAAGGAGAAAGTTATGCCATATATAACAACAAAAAATATTTTAACTTATGCAAGAGACCATAAAATTGCTCATGGTGCTTTTAATGTAAATATGCCTTGCCAAGCTGAAGCTATAATCGAAGCTTGTGAAGATTTAAGATGTGCAGCAATTATTCAAGTAGCTGAACCTGGACTTGCTTTCATTGGAGGAAGACCAGATTTCTTAAACGGTACAATGGAAGAAAAGAAATTAGGTGCTAAACGTATTGCTAAATTTGTAAAAGATAAAGCAAATAAATCATCAGTTCCAGTTTCACTTCATTTAGACCACGGAAGAAGCTATGAATCTTGTAAAGCAGTAATTGATGCAGGATTTAATAGTGTTATGATTGATGGAAGTTCTCTTCCTTATGAAGAAAATGTTAAATTAACAAAGAAAGTTGTTTCTTATGCTCATAGACACGGAGTTAGTGTTGAAGGCGAACTTGGAGTATTAGCTGGTGTTGAAGACCATGTTTTTGCAGCAAATTCAACTTATACTGATCCTATGTTAGTTATTGATTTCTTTAAGAAAACAGGTTGTGATTCTTTAGCTTTAAGTTATGGAACAAAACATGGTGCTGTTAAAGGTGATAATGTTGTTTTAAGAAAAGAAATCGTTATTGCAAGTATGGAAAATATGTTACACGCTCAAATCGATGGAACATTAGTTAGCCATGGTTCAAGTATGGTTCCTCAATATATTGTTAACGAAATCAATGAATTAGGCGGAGCTGTTAAAGGACATGGTATTCCTCTTGATCAATTAAAAGAAGTTATTCCTTCAGGTATTAGTAAAATCAATATCGATACAGATATAAGATTAGCTACAACAAGAAATATTAAAGAATACTTTGCAAATCATCCTGAAAAAATTGAAGGTAGTAAAATTTATCCTTTATTAGTTGAAAAACCTGAATCATTTGAATATAGATATTATTTAAAAGAATATATTAACGAACTTCAAACAAATAAAGGATTTAATGATGAATTAAAAGCAATAATTCCTTTAATCAAAAAAGGTGCAAAAGAAATCGTATTAACTGCTTCTGTTGAATTCGGATCAGTTGGCGATGCTCATTACATCAAATAATTAAAAAGCCTTTCATTATAAAAGCCTTAGGATTTCCTAAGGCTTTTTATATTTAAATTATTTTTTATCTACAAATGATATTACTTTTGTTGGTTCTCCAACTAATGGTTTTAACCAATCAATAAATTCTTGACTAACATCATATTTATCTTCACTCATATATTTTGTAGGGAATGTTGATTCAGTCATCATAACTTCTTCAATTGGTATTAACATAGTTTCAATTTTATAAGGCGAAGAAGAAATTCTTTTAATACCAGCCATAACTCCATTTTTACCTTCAAGTGCAGCTTTAGCAGCAGTTCTTCCCATTAATATTGCTTCAGATAAATCTAATTCACTAACTAAAGATGATGAACATCTACAAATTAAACCAGGTTTTTCACTTCTTGCTTTTATTCCAAGTTTAGAAATAACTAATGTTTGAAGGAAACTACCTACATCTCCAAAATATGTAGCTCTATCTGTTTTAAATATAGGTTTTACAACTGGAACTCCATTTTTATCTTTTAATCCTTCACTAGCTACTACAACAACTCCACCATATTTTTCATGTTTTTCTTTTACCATTTCTAAGAATTTTTCTTCATCAAAAGGTACTTCAGGGAAAAGGATAATATGAGGTGCATCATTACTATTAATTCTTGCAAGAGCACTACTTGCAGCAAGCCAACCAGCATTTCTTCCCATGACTTCGATAATAGAAACATGAATTGGTAATGATTTAACATCTTGAGCACAATCTGAAACTGTTTGCATGATATATTTTGCACAACTAATAAAACCAGGGGCATGATCTGTAACAGATATATCATTATCTATAGTCTTAGGAATACCTACACAAGTAATTTTATAATTTCTTTTTAAAGCATGTTTATAAATATTACCAATTGTATCCATGCTACCATTTCCACCAGTAAATAATATATATCCAATATCGTTTTTAATAAGAACATCAACTATATGTTCATATTCTTTTTCATATAAAGGAAAACGTGATGTTCCTATAGCACTTCCTGGAGTATGAATTAAAGTATCTAAATCTTCATCACTTATATTAGTTAAATCAATAAAATCTTCATTCATTAATCCAGCACTACCAAATCTAGAAGCGTAAATTTTTCCATCAAATCCCTCTTCTTTTAATTCTTTAATAGCTCCAGCTAAAGATGCATTAATTACACTTGTTGGTGCTCCACCATGTCCAATAATTAAATTTTTCATCATTGTTTTCTCCTTATTTTAATATACTTTTTTACCATTAATATATGTTTCTAATAATTCATATTTTTCATTTAACACTATGAAATCCGCGCTCTTTTTAATTTTTAAAGAACCTACACTATTATCAATATTTAATAATCTAGCAGCATTTCTACTCCAAATTAAACTAGCTTCTAAATCATCACAATGCAAAAACTCTTTGACATTTTTAAAACCATCTAATGCATTTAATGTTGAACCAGCTCTAACATCACTACCTACAATTTTAGCATCTTTACCTTTAACATAAATTGGAGTAAATCCAATAAAATAATTACCATCAGGAAGACCAGCACACATCAAAGAATCTGTGATACCAATCATCTTATCTTTCCCTTTCATTTTTCTAATAAATGCAACCATTTCTGGATGTACATGAACTCCATCAGTAATTACTTCATTATAGCATTCATCATAATACCAAGCTGCAGCTAATATCGAAGGTTTATGTTGATGAATTGGAGCCATAGCATTCATTACGTGAGTAAAGTTTTTAGCACCAGCTTTTACAGCAACACTAGCTTGATCAAAACTAGCTCCAGAGTGTCCTAAAGATACAATAACCCCCTGTTTTACTAGCTCTTTTACAAATTCTTCACATCCATCTTGTTCAGGAGATATAGTTATATATTTAATCAATCCATGAGCATGTTTTTGATATTCGTTAAATTTTTCAATCTTTAAAGGTTGTAAACATTCTTCAGGTTGAGCTCCTTTATATTCTTTACTTAAAAAAGGTCCTTCAATATGAATTCCTTTAATAACAGGATTTGTTTTACTTAATTCATATATCATTTCTAATTTAGAAAAATAAATTTCATCAGTATCAGTTAATAAAGTTGGTAATACACTTGTAACACCATGAGAAATATAAAAATCTAATATTTTTTGCATTTCATCTAATGTTTTAGCACTATTAAAATCATATCCTGCAGCACCATGAGTATGAACATCAATAAAACCAGGTAAAATTAATTTATTAGAATAATCTAATCCATTTTTATCACTATTTTTAGAAATATTAACAATTTTATCATTAAAATCTATCTCACCTTGAATATATCCATCTTCAGTAAGAATCTTGGCGTTTTTAAAAATCATAGTTATAATTCTCCTTTAAAAACTACTTTAATTATAGCATACTTAAATATGTAAAAAACAAGAAAAAGGCTTAAATAAAGCCTTATAATTTCAAACGAAAGTTTAAGGAGTTATGTATGGAATTTATTGAAAACGAAAAGTTTAAAATTGGCATTAATGAAATAGGTGGAAATTTAACTTCTATTATTGATTTATCTAATAATCAAGAATTAATTCATCAACTTGATGATGGAGGATGGCCTGTACAAGATGTAATGATTTTCCCTTTAATTGGTCAATATGAATATAGTTTCAATAACTCTTTATTTAATGTTCCTACTCGACATGGAATTATAAGAAATAAAACACTTTCTTTTAATAAAATATCAAATAATGAATTAGTTGCTACATATTCTTCTACTGATGAAGATTTAAATGTTTATCCTTTTATATTTAAATTAGAAATCAATTATAAACTTGAAGATGATCAATATATTTTAACATTTAAAGTATTTAATTTAGATACTAAAACAATGTATTTTTCAATTGGAAACCACTTAGGAATTAAAACTAATTCTTTATCATATATCGATTTAAAAAATAATAATAAAATATTAAAACTTAATGAGGGATTAATAGATTTAAATGAATCTAATTTTAGTGTTAATAAATTTAAATTAACTTCAGATATATTTACAAAATACGACACTATGGTATTTAAAAATGAAACTAAGGAAGTTAAATTAGTTACATTAACTCATAGATTTATTTATAACTTTAACTCACCTTTAATTGCAATTTGGCAAAATCCTAAAACAAATAATTTTGTTTGTATTGAACCTTGGTGGGGTATAGCTTCATATATAAATGAAGAAAAAGATATAACAAAAAGAGCCTATATTAATCAATTAGGCCCTAATGAGAATAAATCTTTTTCTATGTCTATTAAAATACTTAAAAACTAATCGACAATCTCTAAATTAATACCTTTATCTTTAAAGAAAGAATAATATTCTTTACTTATATTTTTATCTGTAATTAATTTTGAAACACTATTTTGAGAGAATTGAACTAAAATACCTCTTTTATCAAACTTAGATGAATCTGTTAACATAATAATTTTTCTAGCAGATTCAGCCATATTTTTAATTGCTTCGCTTCTTAAAGAGTCACTACCCATAAAACCAATATTTTTAACAAAACCATCTGTGCCAATAAAGATTTTATCTACAAAATATTGTTTAGCATTGAGTCTAATTAAAGGTCCAACCATGACTTGAGAATCATTTTGATACTCTCCACCTAATAAAATAATTTTATTATTACCTAACTTTGAAGCATGTTCAACAATATAAATTGAATGTGTAATAATCGTAACATTAGGTTTAGTTCTTGCTATCTCTTCAGCAAGTAAAGCACATGTTGATCCACTACCAATAATAACAGTTTCATTAAAATCTATTAATTCTGCAGCTCTTTTAGCGATTCTACATTTAATATCATAATTAACAGATAGTCTATTTCTTATATCAACACTATTCTTTTTAATAGCAAATCCATGTTGTCTAATAATAATTCCATAATTGGATAATAAATTTAAATCTTTTCTAATGGTTACTTCACTTACTCCTAATTGTTCTGATAATTGCGTTACAGAAATTTTTCCTTGTGAATTTACTAAATTAACTATACTTGATTGTCTTTTGTTCATAATCATTTTACCTCAACAAAAATATTATACTACTTTCGTTTTGAAATGTTAAAACGAAATTTTTTAATAATAAAACGAAACTTCTTAATGTTTCATTTAATTTCGTTTTAGGGTATAAAAAATATCTACTAATCGAAAAAAGTTTCATTCGAAACATATATTTATTGCATTCAAAAATAAATAGTAATT
>CAVDQJ010000059.1:0-4412 GCA_963611005.1 bacterium
ATATTATATTATTTTTTAATAAGAATTCAATAATACTATGGTAAAAAATGATTAGTTTTTCTATATATTTGATACCAATCTTCTCTTGATAAAGAAATAGATTCTCCATCAATACATTCTTTAATGTGATTTATATTTGTTGAACCTGTAATTACTATTAAATTTGGGTCAATTCTTAATAAGAATGCTGTAGCAATTGCACACTTACTTACATTATATTTTTTAGAATATTCATCTAAAACATTATTAATTAAAGGATATTTTGTTTCATCAAAAATACTTCCTTCAAATAAGCCATATTGAAAAGGAGACCAACATTGAATAATTATATTTTCTTTCTTTAAATAAAATAATAAGTTTCCATCACTATAATTAATTTTACTTAAAGGAACATTTGTATACATTGCACTATCAAGCATTGTAGTATTACCTAAACCTAAATTAACTTGATTATATTTAATATCGATATCTTTTAATTCTGATTTTAAATATTCAATTTCAGAACTATTAAAATTAGATACACCAAAATCTTTAATTAACCCACTATTTCTTAACTCTTTTGTAGCTTTAGCTACTTCTTTAGCATCAACTAATAAATCAATTCTATGTAATAATAAGCAGTCTAAATAATCTATATTTAATCTATTTAAACAATCTTTAGTAGCTTTAATAATATACTCATAACTTAAATCATATCCGCCAATGTCTTTTCTTATTCCGACTTTAGTTTGAATATATAATTTATTTCTTAATTCTGGATGAGATTTAAATACTTCTCCTAATTTTCTTTCACTATCTCCATTACAATATATATCTGCTAAATCTATAAAATTAATACCATTATCCAACGATTCTTTAATTAAATTATATAATTCATCTTTATTTAAATTATTTAATCTCATTAAACCCAAAGCTATTCTACTCATAATTTTAATCTCTTTCATTTATTAATTAAATTATATCAAATATATAAAATAAAAAGAGATATTTAATATCTCTAATTTTATTAATTAATGGCGGGGAAAAAAGGAGTCGAACCCATATCAACGGTTTTGGAGACCGCTGTTCTGCCATTGAACTATTTCCCCAATTTATAGCACCTATTAAAAATAGGTGCAAATATTATAAACTTTTTAAGACCTTATTTACAAGACCCATATCGCATTTTCCATTATAATTTTGTTTAAAATGCTTCATAACAGCTGGTACAGATCTATCATCTAAAGATAAAATTACTGTTTTAATCTCTTCTTCAGACATCATTTTAGGAAGATAAGCACTAACAACATCCATTTGATATTGAATAGCTTTTGCTTGTTCTTCTCTTCCACAACTTATATAACTTGCTTTTTCTTCTTCTAATTCTTTTAATGTTTTTTTCATAACATTAATTAAATCAGCATCAGTAAGTTCGTTTCCTTTAGCTTTAGCTTCATAACCTAAAACCATATATTTATTAATAACAACACTTAATACAGCTCTTTTATTATCATCATGATTTTTTAAAGCTAATAAATTTTCTTTTTTAATAGTATCAATTAACATAAACTATCTCCCTTCACCTATAAAGTATACAGCAAGAGTACCTGGACCTGAATGTGCTCCAATAACAGGACCTATATCACCTACCATTAATACTTTAATATCATTATATAAATTTTCAATCTTTTTCTTTAATAATAAAGCATCTTCTAAGCAATCTCCATGTGATATAAATACAACTTCATGATTAATACATTTGTTTTTAAAATAATCAAATAAAGAAATAATAGATGCTTTTCTACCTAATTTTTTATTAATAGGTACTAATTTACCTTCATTAGAAACATGTAAAATAGGTTTTAAATTTAATAAAGAACCTAAGAATGCTTTTGTAGCAGATAATCTACCACCTCTTTTTAAAGTACCTAAATCATCTACTATAAAATAATGATTTATATTACCCTTAATTGATTCAGCAAAATTATAAGCATGGTTTAAATCTAAATTTTTATCTTTTATTTCTTTACATACTAAATAAGTTAAAAATCCTTCACCAAATGATGCACATAATGAATCTACTATCTTAATATTAAAATCATTATATTCTTCTTTTAATATGTTAGCAGCTAAATTCATTGAATTATATGTTCCACTTAACGCACTTGAAAACGCAATTAATAATACATCATAGTTCTTTTCTGCAAATGGTTTTAAATATTTAACACAATCATCAACAGTTGCTTGACTTGTAATAGCAACTTCTTTATTTCTTAAACGATCATAAAAGTCTTTAATACTCATTCCGCTATGATTGATATCATCAACATATTGTTCGTTATTAAAAGAAAAATGCATTGGTATTACATTGATATCAAATTCTTTTACTATCTCTTCAGTTAAATCTGAACATGAGTCAGTTACTACAACTAATTTTTTATCCACAATAAATCTCCTATACTTTAAAATAATATATTAAATCCCCATTATTTTAAACTAATACGCTTATTTTATAATTAAAAATTTTCTTCGTATTTTTCAAAATAACTTTTTGGATGAGCACAGCAAGGACATACTTCTGGAGCATTTTTACCTACAAAAATATATCCACAATTTCTACATTTCCAAACTGTTTTATTATCATCACTTGAAAATACTTTTTCTTCTTCAACCTTATTTAATAACTTTTTATATCTTTCTTCATGATGTTTTTCAACTGCACCAACTAATCTAAATTTAACAGCAATATCTTTAAAACCTTCTTTTTCTGCAGTTTCAGCAAATTCCTTATACATATCAGTCCATTCATAATTTTCACCTGCTGCAGCTGCTTTAAGGTTTTCTTTAGTATCTCCAAGTTCACCTAATTCTTTAAACCACATCTTAGCATGTTCTTTTTCATTTTCTGCTGTTTCTAAAAAGATTGCGCTAATTTGTTCATAGCCTTCTTTTTTAGCAACACTAGCATAATAAGTATACTTATTTCTTGCTTGTGATTCTCCAGCAAAAGCTGTTTGTAAATTCTTTTCTGTTTGAGTTCCTTTTAAATTTTCTTTCATAAATTTCTCCTTTTAAATTTAAAAATATATACTAATTAACATTTATCTTTATCTAAACATTCTTTACAAATACCATAGTAAACAGTACATTCTTCATCAATTAAATCACCATATCCATTAGTAAATGGTTTAAATTTTTTATCTAATGATAAATCTATAATTGAATGACATTCTTTACATATAAAATGATCATGAGCATTTTTACTACAGGATTCATATACATCTTCTTTATATTTAGTAGGAATACGTCTTATTAATCCTTCTTGTTCTAATATTAATAAATTTCTATATATCGTTCCTACACTAATAGAAGGAAAATCTTCTATGCATCTATTTAAAATATCTGGAATTGTTGAATGTTCCATCTCTTCAATAGCTTTCAATATGACTGTTCTTTGAATAGTGTGTCTTTCCATATTTAAAATAATTCCTTATTAGTAATAATTCTAAATAAGAAATAATATTATGTCAATATGTAAAATAAAAAGGCATCTATTTGATGCCTTTAAATTTAATAAATACCAAGGATATAATCGTAAATATCTTGTTTTCCTTCAATTATACCAATATCGATAAATCTATTTTTAGATTCAATATATGATTTAATTTCATCTACATCTTTATTTGAACCAGATTGACCAACAAAGATAACAATAAATTGTTTATCTTGAATATCTTTAATGCTATCGATTATAGCTAATAATGCTTCTTTACTAGTTTTAGATGATTTAGTGATTTTATTATCTAAAATAGACATGTAATCACCTTTTTTAATCTCTACTCCATTAATTTTACTATCTCTAATAGAGTATGTAACTTCACCAGTACTTAAATTTGATAACCCTTCTTGCATTGAAGCTATTTGTTCATTAATATCAGCATCAGGATCATTCATCATCGATAATGAGAAATAACCTTCTGCAACTGATTTTGTAGGAATAATATGTATTTTACTTCCTTTATATAATGATTTAGCTTGTTTAGCTGCTAATAAAATATTTTTATTATTAGGAAGAACAATAATATGATCTGCATCAATATCATTGAATGCTTCAATAAATTCTTCGCAGCTTGTATTCATTGTTTGACCACCATTTAAAACTACATCAACATTCATTTCTTTAAATGTATCAATAATTCCATCGCCTTGACCTACTGTTACAAATCCGCAATATTTATGTTCTTTTTTAGTTTTAATTTTTTCTTTTTTTCTTTCGTTAACTTCATTATTTTGGATAGCCATATTTTCCATTTTAAAAGTTATAAATTCACCATATTTTTGAGCAAATTCAATAGCTTTTGATGGGGTTTTTGTATGAACATGTACTTTAATAATATCTTCATCTTTAAATGCTACAATAGAATCTCCAATAG
>CAVDQJ010000059.1:4422-9435 GCA_963611005.1 bacterium
CAATAGTAGATAAATAAGAAATAAATTCATCTATTTTAACTTCGCTTGGATTACATTTTTTATTTAATAATTGAAGAATAAATTCAGTACAATAACCATAACTTAATTCGCTATCAGCATTGAATAAATTTTTATTAAATTTGACAGGAGCATTATTTTCTTCATGATTAATATCATTAAATTCAACAACTTTACCACCATTTAAAAATTTATACATACCTTCAAAAATAGCAAGTAAACCAGCTCCGCCACTATCGACAACACCAGCTTCTTTTAAAACTGCTAATTTATTAGGAGTGTCTTCTAATGAAGCATGCATTTTCTTTAATATAGTTTCAATTAATTCCTTTAAAGTAATATCTTTATTAACTTTAAAATCTACACCTTCATTACCTTCTCTAGCAACAGTTAAAATTGTTCCTTCTGTAGGTACTACAACTGCTTTATAAGCTTGTTTACAACCAGATAATAAAGCTTTATAAAATGTTTCTACATTTACACTTTCATATCCTTTTAAACCTAAAGATATACCTTTAAAATATTGAGATAAAATAACTCCACTATTACCTCTTGCACCTAAAAGCATTCCTTCAGCTAATTGACTACTAATGTAACCAATATCATTTTTAATTTTAGGATCTTTTATATTTTCAATACCGTTTTCTAATGTACGATTCATGTTGTTTCCAGTATCGCCATCAGGAACTGGGAAAACATTTAAATCATTAATTTCTTGTTTCTTTTCAAGTAAACTAGCATAGCCACTCAAAACAAGATTTTTGAACAAAAATCCGTCTATGTTATTCGTATTCATATTTATCTCACTATTCTTTTAAAGTAACTTCTTTTCCGAATACAAAAATACCTAATGTACCAGGACCTGTTGAAGCACCAATAATAGGACCAAATGTAACTGTAACAATATTTTTAATTTTTGGTTCAAGTTGTGTTAATGTTTCTTTTAATAATTCACAATCTTCACTTGCATCTGCATGAGCGACGTAAACTGTTTGTTCATAATCACCTTCCATAGCTTCAATTGCCATTTTACAAATTTCAAGAATTGAACCTTTTCTACCTTTTCCTTTACTAACTGCATAGTTTCTTCCATTAACATCACTAATAAGAATAGGTTTAACACCAAATAAGTTACCAAAGAAAGCTTTACTAGCTTTAACTCTTCCAGCAGCTTTTAAATATGTTAATGTTTCAACTGTAGCAAATTGGTTAAATCTTAATTTATTTTCGTTTACCCAATGTTCGACTTCTTCTAAAGATTTTCCTTCTTTTTGAAGTTCGCTTGCTTTAATAGCGATCATACCTTGACCAATACATGCTAATAAAGAATCAATAACAACAACTTTTCTTCCAGCATATTTTTTCTCTAATTGATCTTTAACCATTAAAGCTGTATTAATAGATGCGGATAAAGCACTTGAACATGCAATATATAAAACATCTAAACCTTGTTCTAAATATTTAGAAAATACAGTTTGATATTCTCCTGCTGTAACTTGAGAAGTGTAAACTCTTTTACCATTTCTCATCCAATCATATAATTCTTTAACTGAATATAATTTATAATCTAAATCAGCTAAATACTCCTTATCATCACAAGTAATTTGCATATGACAATAATCGATATCATATTTTTCTCTTAATTCGCTTGTTAAATCACAAGTTGAATCTGCAATAACTTTAAACATAATTAAATCCTTTCCATAATACTTTTAGTATTACATTTCTATGTTCTTTATTAAATCAATATGATTTTAATAACTTACTTATTATATATCTTTATGAAAGTATTAACAAGTAAGCACAATTTTATAGAAATTTCTAGTATAAATTTTTCCTTCATATGACGTCTTGAATTATAAGGAGGATTATTCAAGAAATTATGAATAAAAAGAAAAAGAAAATAGCAATTGTAAGTATTGCATGTGTATCGTGTTTATTGCTTGTTGGAGGCGTTATTACTACTAAAACAATTTTAGATAATAGACAAGTTAGTTACGTTGATAATTCATTAATTATTAAATCAAATAATGTTAAAGCAAAAAAGATTAGTGAAGATGAATATGAGTTAAATGCAACAGTATATCCTGAATATAATTTCAATAAAGCTGTTACATGGAAATTAAAATTCACTGATGAAAATGCTACTTGGGCAACTGATAAAAATGTTAATGATTATATCGATTTAACAGTAGATTCAACTGATCAAACAATTGCAAAAATTAAGTTAAAACAAGCGTTTGGAGAACAGATTACTATTACATGTTGTTCTACTAATTATCCCGATATTTATGCATCATGTACAATAGATTATGAAAAGAAAGTTGAAGGTGTTAACTTCTTTATTAATAATGATAAAACGATGCAAAACCCTTATATTTCAGAAGGTGACTCTATTAAAACGGATTACACTGTAAATTATTCGCCTGTTTACTCGCTTGATAAAGAATATTCTGATTTAAGATTAACTGTTGATGTATATTTAAAGGATTATGAACCTGATGAATATAAAATTCCATATGATTCAACTGGTAAAAAAATTAATTATGCAACGGTATTAAATTATCTTAAATCATTAATTAATAACGGGAGCAAATTCTCTACTACAATATTGATGGATAAAATTAAAAACGATCCTGAAGCTGATATTTCTTTAGGTAATGAGAATATTGAAGAAAAAGAATTATATGTTAAAGCTTTAAAACAACAATCATTTGTTTTTAGAGGACAATTATATGAAGGAAATAATAAAATTAAAGAAGATACTAAAGAATATATTTTAAAACTTAAAGATGTTACCAGTCTTTCTTTAAGCGATAGTGTGATTATATTTTGAAAACCAAATATAGAGTATTAATATTTTTAAGTTTAGTAATCACTTCTTTAGCAATAATTGGTTCTACTTTTATCATGAATTATGTCTTATCTAAAAACGATCAATATATTTCTATAGATAAAAATTTTAATTCAGATTTTATATATACTAATAACGAATACTATATAAAATTCAATACAAAAAACAACGAAATAAAAATTAAAAAATATTATTTAAAAATTAGTGATGATGCATATTATTTATATAACCATACTCAACACCATTTTAGTAATTTAAACTGGAAAAAATATTTTAATTTTGATTTAAATGACAATAAAATTTCATTTAATTGTTTAAAAACCATTAAAGAAATTTTTGAAAAAGAGCTAGGAAATAATGGTGAAATTATAATAAATAATAGTTTTAATTTTAAATTAGATATTCATCTTAATAATTTTAAATATACAGAAAACTTTAATATCTTATCAGATAAGAATAAATATATATTTTGACATTAAAAAAGGGCTTAATTAATAAGCCCTTAGTTAATCAAATTAATTATTTAATTAGAATTGATATTTTTTGAAAGCTTTTAATCCTAAGAATTGAGCTTCATCACCTAATTCGTCTTCAATTCTTAATAATTGATTATATTTAGCCATTCTATCTGTTCTTGATGCAGAACCTGTTTTGATTTGTCCAGCATTGACAGCAACTGATAAATCAGCGATTGTTGTATCTTCTGTTTCACCACTTCTATGAGAAACCATACATGTATAACCATTTGTTTGAGCTAATCTAATAGCATCTAATGTTTCAGTTAAAGTACCGATTTGGTTAACTTTAATTAAAATTGAATTAGCAACATGGTTCATAATACCTTTCTTTAAGAATTCAACATTAGTAACAAATAAATCATCACCAACTAATTGAATCTTATCGCCTAATTCAGCTGTTAATTTCTTCCAGCCTTCCCAATCGCTTTCTGCTAAACCATCTTCGATTGTGATAATAGGGTATTTTTCGACCATTTCTTTATACCAAGCAATTAAGCCTTCAGCTGTATATTCGCCTTGACCTGATTTCTTTAATGTATATTTTCCTGTTTCTGGATCATAGAATTCACTACTTGCAACGTCCATTCCTAAGAAAATTTGTTTTCCTGGAACATAACCAGCATTTTTAATAGCTTCCATGATTAATTCTAATGGTTCTGTATTTCCTTCTTTACAGCTTGGAGCAAAACCACCTTCATCACCAACACCTGTTTCATAACCTTTTTTCTTTAAAACACTCTTTAAAGCATGGAATGTTTCAACACCAGCTCTTAATGCTTCGTGGAAAGTATCAAAACCTGCAGGAATAATAAAGAATTCTTGGAAGTCAACTGTACTATCAGCATGAGCACCACCGTTAACAACGTTCATCATTGGTGTAGGTAAAACTTTAGCATTGACACCACCTAAATATTTATAAAGTGGCATACCTAATGAATCAGCAGCAGCTCTAGCAACAGCTAAAGAAACTCCTAACATAGCATTAGCACCTAAATTCTTTTTGAAAGGTGTTCCATCAAGTTTTAATAAAGCAGCATCGATTCCTACTTGATCATCTGCATACATTCCAATAATTTCTGGAGCGATGATTTCGTTAACATTTTTAACAGCTTTTAAAACGCCTTTGCCACCATATCTTTTTTTATCTCCATCTCTAAGTTCAAGAGCTTCGTTTTCTCCTGTTGATGCACCACTTGGAACAATAGCTCTTCCTACTGTACCATCATCTAATGCAACTTCAACTTCAACAGTTGGATTTCCTCTTGAGTCTAAGACTTCACGAGCATATACATCTACAATTTCCATCATTTAATTTCTCCTTTTATGACAATTTTAATTATAAATTATTTTCGTTTATAAGTTAAGAAAAAACACTAATTTTTATTAAATATTAATAAAACATAGGAATTTTATATTAATTAACGACAAAAATACTGAATTATAATTTATTTTTCTTTATTAATTATGCTAAATTCACAACCACAATAATTTTGTCTATAGACATTGTATTTTGTTGATAATTTAATTCCTATTTCTTGGCCACCATCTTTTTTAAAATCTGCATGGATATATTTAATCGTTTTATATTCATTTTCTAATTCAGTTCCCAATTCATTAATAAAT
>CAVDQJ010000060.1:0-4263 GCA_963611005.1 bacterium
AACTCATCATATCGTGAGCTGTAACATCGTGTTTTGAAGATTGACATATAGTTAATTTAGATTTGTCATTAAGTAAAACACCTACAACATCATTACTAGGAACAATTTTTATAAGTTTATTTTTATATTTCTTTATATATTCAGATGTATCAAATCTAAAACCTGGTCCATCTAAATTATAAACTTTATCAACTTTATCTTTATATTCTTCATCAATAAAAAAGAAAGAATAATAAGCTAAATTTCCACCTTTTGAATGACCGATGACTGTAACATTTTCACCTAATATATCAATCATTTTCTTTAAATAATTTGTAGAATCATCTTGAGAAGGAATTTTATCAACCAAAACTAAATTAAAATCTTCTTTCCAACCGACAACACTTCTATCTGTACCTCTAAAAGTGACAAAATATTTTCCATCAAGTTTAAAAGTTAAAGCGAAAAATTGAGCTTCTATTTTTTCATCTTTCTTCTCTTCAAAATAACCTAATTCTAGATCATTATATCTACTAGATTTCATAAATACTTCTAAAAATTTTAAATATTTTTTAGGAAGTAAAAAATGATTAGTTATTTTTTTATGAGTTGAAGATTTTGAATATTTTCTATTATTTATAAACCCATTTGCAACATCATTATTTTGACTAATTTTACTATTTTCAAAATTAGCATAACTCAATAGTCCTAAGACTAAAATATCCGCTTCGCAAAAAGGGATTTTTGTAAAATCACTATTTCCATTTTTTTGTAAAAAAGAAATAATATTAGGCACCTAAATACTCCTTAGTTGCGATAATATCAACACCTAATGATAAAACATCTTTAATAATTACTTGATTCATAGCAATTGGAGGGTTTACCTTTACTTTATTAATTTCTTCCATTACTTTAAAAATCATATTTTTTGGAACTGGAGCATTAGTTTTAACAGGAATTACTTTAACATCTTTGCTATTAACTTCTACAGTACTTGTAACAATACGTGTAGGGTTAGTAGCTTCTTGTTTACCATAATTTAATCCTCTTAAACAACTATTTCCGGTTACTTCACCATCTTTATAAGTTAAATGACAGCCTTTTGGACAGCAAATACAAATCATATTTTTTTCCATATTATTTAACTTCCTCCATTTCAAAACTAATTGAATTTAATGAATTAAAATCAACATCTTTTAAAACAACTTTAACCATTTCACTAGGTACAAGATTTATCTTTGTCATTTGTTTAACAATCTTATCACCATCTTTAATATAAAGAATAGCTTTTAACATAGGTTTTCTAACTCTAAATGAAAATGTTACTTCTTCTAAATTATCATAAACATTTATAACATTTGGTAAAAGATAACCTATATTTGTTAAAGCTTGAGTTTCGATCGTTTTATGTAAAGTTCCTCTTCTATTTAATAAATAATCACTAGCACATTTCCCAGCTCTAGAACTTTCTTCACTAACAAAATCAACTAAATCATGAACATGTAAAACGTTACCACAACTAAATAAACCTTTAATTGATGTTTCTAAGTTTTGATCAACAAAAGAACCTTTAGTTCTTGGATAACTTTTAGCTCCGCATTCTGTAACAAGTCTATTAAATGGATATAAGCCAACACTTAAAAGTAAAGTATCACATTCGATATATCTTTTTGTTGATTCAATAGGTTTTAAATTAGCATCAACATCACAAGTTTCAATACCAACTAATTTATCTTTTCCAATAATTTTTGTGACTGTATTAGATAAATGTAATGGAATATTAAAATCATTTAAACATTGAACAATATTTCTATTTAAACCATTTGAATATGGCATAAGTTCACTAACACCGATGACATGAGCTCCTTCTAAACTCATTCTTCTAGCCATGATTAATCCAATATCACCACTACCTAAAATATAAACGTTTTTACCTACTAAATAACCATCAATATTTAAGTATTTTTGTGCAAGTCCTGCAGTAAAAACTCCATTAGGTCTATCTCCAGGAATCATGATTTGACCATATGTTCTTTCATTACATCCTGCAGCATTAATAATAGCTTTTGCTTTTAAATTTTGAATACCATAAACTGGTGAAGAAATTGTAATTTCTAAATCTTTAGTTAATGATAAAACTAATGTTTCAGTTAAATATTCAATATTTCTTTCTTTTAATTTTTGAATAAATCTATAAGCGTATTCTGGACCTGTTAATTCTTCTTTAAATGTATGAAGTCCAAAGCCATTATGAATACATTGATTCAAAATACCCCCTAATTCCTTATTCTTTTCAATTAAAAGAATAGATTTTACTCCATTATCATAAGCACTAATTGCAGCAGCAAGTCCTGCACTACCTCCACCAACTACTATTAAATCGTACTCTTTATTCATGATCTTTACCCTTTGCAAAGTATTTTAAAACTTCACTACCTTTTTCACTATAACAAATACTATCAATTGGTTTATTTAATTCTCTTGCTAATATTTTAATAACTTCTTCTTGGCAGAATGTTCCTTGACATTTACCAAATCCAGGTCTACATCTCTTTTTAACACCTTTAACAGTTGTAGCACCACAATTTCTATGGATGCAATCAACTATTTCACCTTCACTAATCTTTTCACATCTACAAACAATTCTTCCAAAATTAGAATCTTTTTTAATTAATTCATTAAAATTATCAACTCCTAAAGAAGATAAATTTAAATGTTTTCTAATCTCTGGTTTATATGTTGATTTATTAGTTAAATTTAATTTATCTTTTACCATATTTGCAACATATTCTCCAATTGCAGGACTTGAAGCAAGACCAGGAGACATAATTCCACCAACTTCAATAAATAAAGGATAATTTTTGCTTTCTTCAATGACAAAATCACCAATACTTGAATTAGCTCTAACACCAGCAAATTGTCTAATTGTATTTAAATAAGGTATATCAGTAACTAATTTTTTAGCACTTTCTTTTAAGAAAGCAAATGTTTCTGAATCTGTTGAAGTATCATTCATTGTTGTTAAATCATTGCTTGGTCCAATAATATAATCATATGAAGTAGTTGGTGAAACTAAAACACCCTTACCTTCTTTTGTTGGACACATAAATAATGTATGTTTAATAAAGTTTTTATCGAAGTGATCTAATAAAATATATTCGCCTTTTCTAAAAATAATATCATAATTTGGTTTTTCTAAAATAGAATGCATTTTAGCGCTCATTTGTCCTGTACAATTAATTAAAACTTTACATTCGAATTTTTCACCATTTTTAGTTAATACATGATATATACCATTTATATACTTAATATCTACTACTTCTGTATTTAATTTTAATTCAACACCATTATCCATAGCGTTTTCAATAAAACCAACATTTAATAAAAATGGATTAACAATACCACATGTTGGGCAATATAAAGCAGCTAAAGCATTGCTTGAAATATTAGGTTCCATCTCTTTTAATTCATCTTTATAAACTATTCTACAAGGAACTTCATTAGCATTAGATCTAATTTCTAATTCTTTTAATGTTTCAATTTCTTCTTCACTAAAAGCTACAGTTAAACTTCCATTATTAATATAAGGAACATCAAGTTCTTCACAAACTTGTTTCATCATTAAATTACCAAGTCTATTAAATTTAGCTTTTAATGTATGTGGTTTTGGATCATAACCACTATGAACAATGCTGGAATTAGCACTACTTGTCTCTTCTCCAACATCGTTATGTCTTTCTAATGTTAATACAGAACAATTAAATCTAGATAAATATCTACTTACACTTGCTCCTATTAATCCACATCCAATTACTATGCAATCATATACCATAATCAATACCTTTATTTTTCCCTATGAATCGATTTGTCTTTATCAAATTTTTCTCCATTATAACGTTTATGAAGTTTATCTAAATTATATTGAGCAACTTCTTCAAGTGTTATACCAAGTCCACTAGCAGTTTCAGCAATATACCAAAGCACATCACCAAGTTCATCTTTTAAATGTTCTTTATCAAGTTCATGACCTTGATATTTATATTTTTTAACAATATCACAACATTCTCCAGCTTCTCCAGCTAATCCTAGTACACCATTTGTAACCATATCTTTTTTTCCTTCTTCACTGATAAGGTTATAAGCATGTTTTTGATATTCATTGAAGCTTATTTTTTCTTCTTTCAAATTATTTTCCTCCTTATACTTTTAAATTATAAAAATGCTTTAAATTATTTTAAATTATCGACATTTCAAACTGTTTAAAACATTTTGTATAAGCCTTCC
>CAVDQJ010000061.1:0-3194 GCA_963611005.1 bacterium
CTCTAATCATTTATAACTCCAAATACTTCTTTATTAATATACTCTAAAAGCTTATTATATTCATTTAATGCATTATTATATTGAATAACTTTTTCTTTAGAATTTATAACTTCCATTATATTTGCTAACTTTTTTTGTATATCTAACAATTCTTCACTATTCTTTTTATATATTTTTGTTGCATCTTCATATTCTAAAATAATCATATCTTTTTTATAGCAAAGAAGTTGAATTTCTTCATCGTTTTCCATCTCTTTTGTAGCTATTTCTAAATTTTTATATTCATTAGATTCTTTTACATCTTCTTTTAATTTATCTATTTTATTAAGTAATTCTAAATTCATAAAACTATTTTATCACAAATAATAAAGTTAACATTACATTTTTCTTTAACACAACAAAGATATTTATTATAATAAATATAGTATGAAATTATTTAGAATAGTAAAAGATAAAGAAAAATCATTAAGAGAAAGATCAACTGATGTTGAATTTCCTTTAAGCGAAGAAACAAAACAAACTTTATTTGATATGTTAGAATATTTAAAATTATCTCAAGATGAAGAATTCGCAAATAAACACAATATTAGATCAGGTGTTGGTATTGCTGCTCCTCAAATTGGAATAAATAAAAATATGTTAGCTATGTGTTTTGAAGATGAAAAAAATGTTCATCATGAATATATTTTAGTTAATCCTAAAATCATTAGTGAGTCTTGTAAATTAGCTTATTTAGAATCAGGTGAAGGTTGTTTAAGCGTTGATAATGTTCATGAAGGTTATATTTATAGACCTTATAAAATACGAGTAAAAGCATTTGATTTATTAAAAAATAAAGATGTTGAATATGTTTTTACAGGTTTTGCTTCGATTTGTGCTCAACACGAAATCGATCATTTAAAAGGGATTTTATTTTACGATCACATCGATAAAACTAATCCTTTTAAAGTTAATCCAGACGCGATCAAATTATAATGAAAAACCTTGATTTTATCGGTTTTATTGATTATAATTTGTTGACTTATTTTGAAATAGGAATCATGAGGTATATTTATTATGGGAGAAAGAAGTAATAATTCAGTTAAAATTTATGCTTTAGGTGGTTTAGGTGAAGTTGGAAAAAACACTTATTGTGTTGAAAGCAACAACCACTTAATCGTTATTGATGCAGGTGTAAAATTCCCTGAAGACGATTTAGTTGGTGTTGATTATGTTATTCCAAACTATCAACATTTAAAAGATAATCAAGGAAAAATACGTGCATTATTTATAACACATGGTCATGAAGACCATATTGGTGCTATACCTTTTTTAGCTAAATCAATTAAGATTCCTGTAATTTATGCTCCTAGACTTGCTGCTGCTTTAATCAGACAAAAATTAGAAGATCAAAAGATTAGAGAAAAGATAAATATTGTTGAATATGATGATGATACTATTGTAAATATCGGTGATTTTTCAGTTAGTTTCTTTAGAGTTACACACTCAATTCCTGATTCATTTGGAATTTGTGTTGATACAACTGAAGGAAGAATTGTTACAACTGGAGACTTCAAAATCGATTTAACACCTGTTGGACCCGATATTCAAATCCATAAAATGGCTCAAATCGGAGAAAAAGGTGTCGATTTATTATTAGCAGATTCTACAAATGCTGAAAAAGAAGGTTGGACACCAAGTGAAAAGAATGTTTTAAATTCAATTAATGAAATTTTTGATAAAGCAAACGGAAGACTTATCATCTCCACTTTCTCAAGTAATATTTCTCGTATTCAACAAATTGTTGATTGCGCTTTAAGACATAACAAAAAAATGTTAATCATCGGTAGAAGCATGGTTAATACAGTTGAATGCGCTAGAAAATTTGGTTATATAAAAATACCTAATAGTTGCATTATTGAAGCTAGCGATTTAAAAGATTATAAAGACAATCAAATTGTTATTTTATGTACTGGTAGCCAAGGCGAACCTATGGCTGCATTAAGTAGAATTGCAAATGGTTCATTAAAAGAAATTAGAATTATGCCTGGAGATACAGTTGTTTTCTCATCAAGCCCAATTCCTGGAAATGGTATTTCAATTTCTAAAGTTGTTAATCAACTTGCTAGAGCTGGTGCTGATGTTATCACTAATTCTATTTTTAGCGATATCCACTCTTCAGGTCACCCTTCAAGACAAGAATTAAGAATGAATTTAAAATTATTTAAACCAACTTATTTTATGCCTGCACATGGTGAATATCATATGCTTAAATTACATGCTGATTTAGCTACTACTGTTGGAGTTCCTCAAGAAAACACTTTTGTTTTAAGTAATGGTGATGTCTTAATTTTAGAAGACCATCAAATTAAAGAAGGCGAAAGAATTAGTGCTGAAGATGTTTATATCGATGGATACGATATTACTGGTGTTTCTACTGCTGTTATTAGAGATAGAAAAATACTTCAAGATGATGGAATGGTTTCAGTACTTCTTTGTTTAAATAGTAAAGAAAATAAATTAGCTTGCCCTCCAAAAGTTATCACAAGTGGATTTGTTAGTTATGGTGAATACGAAAGTCATTTAACAAGACATGCTTCAATGTTAGTTGAAGAAGCTTTAAAAGAATTATTTATAAGTAAAAAAGTTACATTTAACGATATTAAAAATACTATTAGAACTGTAGTCAGTAAATATTATTATAGAAAAACTCAAAGAAACCCTATGATTATTCCTTTAATCATGAATAAAATTTCTTAATTATGATTATATTAGCTTCCTCTTCTCCTAGAAGAAAAGAATTATTAAAAAATATTTTTGATGACTTTATAATTATTAAACCATCTTTTGATGAAAATTTAATAGATAAACAAGATTTAGAATTAGCTAAAAAAGAAGCTTATTTTAAAGGTTTATCAATTTTAAATGATGGCAATAATCATTTTGATGATTTGATAATTTCATGTGATACTATTGTTAAATTAAATGAAAAAGTATATGGAAAACCCTCTAATTTAAATGAAGCTAAACAATATTTAAAAGAATTAAGCGGAAATACACATCAAGTTATTTCTGGTTATGCTTTATTTTATAAAGGTAAAATAATCAATAAAGAAACTATAAGTTATGTTACATTTAATAATTTAACTGATGAACAAATTAATAATTATATAAATAACGAATATGTATTAGATAAAGCTGGAGCTTATGCTATT
>CAVDQJ010000062.1:0-7653 GCA_963611005.1 bacterium
GCCAATATAATACATATTTTCCTAAAGGCGAGAAAAAGAAATAATTATTTATTAATAAATAAATATTGAAAACTATTATAGAAAATTGTTATAATAATACGACTTTTGTTTTACACAAAAGAATACGCACACTATGGATTCAGTTGCCTAGTCTCCTTAATCGGAGGGAAAATTGTTAGAAATAGTGGAGGCTTAACAAATTGGAGGAGTCAAAAAATGGCTGAAGAAAAAGAAACAATCGTAGAAACTTCTAGCGATGAAAAAGAAGTAGAAGTTAAAGAAAATGTTATGGATACTGTTGTCCATGATGAAAACGCTGAAGTTATTACTTTAAGAAAATTAATTGAAAATGGAGTTCACTACGGACACCAAACAAGAAAATGGAATCCAAAAATGAAACCATTTATCTACAAAGCAAGAAATGGTATTTACATTATCGATTTAAACAAAACTAAAACAGGCGTTGAAGAAGCTTATGCTAAATTAAAAGAAATCGTTTTAGATGGTGGTAAAGTATTAATCGTTGGTACAAAAGATAACGCTAAAGAAATCGTTAAAGAAGAAGCTGAAAGAAGTGGATCATTCTACATCAACAATAGATGGTTAGGTGGTATCTTAACAAACTTCAAAACAATCAGAACAAGAATTAGAAAATTAAAAGATTTAGAAGCTAGTGAAATCGATGGCGAATGGGAAAAACTTCCTAAGAAAGAAGCTGCTCAATTAGCTAAAGAAAAAGAAAAATTAGCAAAGAACCTTGAAGGTATCAAAGAAATGATCAAAGTTCCAAATGCTTTAATCGTCGTTGATCCAACAATCGAACACAATGCTGTTAAAGAAGCTAATAAATTAGGAATTCCAGTTTTCGCAATTTGTGATACAAACTGTGATCCAGATGGAATTAACTATGTTATCGCTGGTAATGATGATGCAACAAAGAGTGTTAAATTATTAGTTGGTGTATTAAATGATGCTGTTGTTGAAGCTAAAGGTGGATTACCAGAATTTGCATTTACAAAAGATGCTGATGATAAAGAAGTAACAATGCTTGATGCTATCAGAGAAGCAGATAGAGAAAATGCTTTAAGATTAGCTGCAAGAAGAGAAATGCAAAGAGAAAGACTTGAAAGAGAAAAAGCTAGAAGAGAATCTTTTGGTAAAAAAGAAGAAAATAAAGCTGAAGTAAGTGAAGAAAAAGCTGGAGAAGAAAAACCTGTTAAAAAAACAAGAAGAGCTCCAAAGAAAGAAGAAGCTAAAGTCGAAACTAAAGGAGAATAATCATGGCTAGTAACATTGAATTAATCAAAATTCTTAGAGAAAGAACAGGAGCAGGTATGATGGATTGCAAACATGCTCTTGATGAAACTGGTAATGATGTTGATAAAGCAACTGATTGGTTAAGAGAAAAAGGTATTGCAAAACAAGCTAAAAAAGCTGATAGAATCGCTGCTGAAGGTTTAGCATTAATCGCAAATTGCGATAAATGTGGAGCTGCTTGTGTTTGTGAAGTTAACTGTGAAACTGATTTCGTTGCTGGAGCTGATCCATTTAAACAATTAGTCTTAAGCTGTGCTAGTAAAGCATTAAGCGAAAGACCATCAAATTTAGATGAATTAAATAGCTTAGTTAAAGAAGATTTTACAGATGCTGCTGTTAAATTAGGAGAAAAATTAACAGTTAGAAGATTTGATGTTGTCACAACAGAAGCTGGACAAGGTCTTGGTACATACATCCATATGGGTGGTAAAATCGCTGTTATCGTTAAACTTGAAAAAGCAGATGCTGCTTTAGCAAAAGGATTAGCTATGCAAATCGCTGCTAATGCTCCAAAATATATCGCTGAAAGTGATATTCCTGCAGATGTTATCGAAGCTGAAACAAAGATTCAAACAGAAGCAAGTAAAAACGATCCAAAATTAGCTAATAAACCAGAAGCTGCATTAGTTAATATTATTAAAGGTAAAGTTAAAAAAGTTTTATCAGAATCAGTATTATCTGAACAAGATTATCTTTTAGAACCAGGTAAGAAAGTTGCTCAAGTTTTAACTGAAAACAACAACAAAGTTCTTTCATTTATCCGTTACCAAGTTGGTGAAGGGCTTGAAAAGAGAAAAGACTATTTTGCTGCTGAAGTTATGGCTCAAGCAAAATAGTTGAAAAAAATAAAAATAAATAAGGCACTTTAGTGCCTTTTATTTTATAATTATATTGTATGGAACCAAAGTATAGAAAAGTTATATTAAAATTAAGCGGTGAAGCTATTGCTGATAGCACTTCTTTTTCTATTTTATCTCCTAACAAACTTAAAGACATTGTTAGTTTGATTAAAAAACTATATGAAAACGGAATTAAGGTTGGTGTAGTTATTGGAGCAGGAAATATTTTTAGAGGTAGAATTGCTGCTGATGCTGGAATTGATCATGTTAGCGGAGACTATATGGGAATGATGGGAACTGTTATCAATTTAAAAGCTCTTTCTAGTTTATTAAATGAAGCAAAAGTACCTAATGTTTTATATAGTGCATTAGAAGTTGAAAATGTTGCAATTAAATATGATCCAATTAAAGCAAGAAAAGATTATGATGATAAGGTTGTTCTTTTAGGTGGAGGAATTGGGTTACCATTTTATACAACTGATACATGTGCTGCAAAAAGAGCAATTGAACTTGATTCAGAATGTATTTTAGCAGGTAAATATGGTGTTAAAGGTGTTTATGATAAAGACCCTAGAACAAATAGTGATGCTAAATTTTTAGAAGAATTAACTTATCAACAAGTTTTAGATATGGATTTAAAAGTAATGGATACAAGCGCTATTGAATTACTTTTAGGAAATAATATTGTTACTAAAGTGTTTTCAATGGAAGATATGAACAATTTCGTATATGCTATTGAAGATAAGAAAATTGGTACAACTATAAAGGAGAAATAAAATGGATATTTTACAAGACGCAGAAACAAGAATGCAAAAAGCAGTTAGTAATTTTCAAGATAATTTAACTGTTTTAAGAACTGGTAGAGCTAATGCTGCTTTACTTGACAATGTTCAATGTGATTATTATGGTGAAAAGATGGATATTACTGCAATTGCATCAGTAAAAGTTCCTGAACCAAGACAATTATTGGTTATCCCTTATGATCAAAATGATATTAAAGCAATTGTTGCTGCAATTAACGCAAGTGATATCGGAATTAATCCAGTTGTCGATGGAAAACAAATCAGATTAAATATTCCTGCTTTAACTGAAGATAGAAGAAAAGAACTTGTTAAAAAAGCTAAAGTATATGCAGAAGATTGCAAAGTCGCTATTAGAAATGTTAGAAGAGATGCAATCGACGCAGTTAAAAAAGATGATACATATACTGAAGATACAAGAAAAACTGAAGAAAACGAAATTCAAAAATTAACTGATAAATATATCAAAAACGTTGACGATTTATTTAAAACTAAAGAATCAGAAATAATGGCAATCTAAAATGGACCACAAGCATCAAATTCAAGTAAATAATATAAGCGATGATGCAAAAAAATCTTTCAAAAATAGATGGATTGTTGGAATAATCTTAGTAATTATTGTATTACCATGCATCATGTTAGGAAATTATACATTTATGTGTTTAATTTTTTTGGCATCGGTAATTTCAACTCACGAAATCGTTAAAGCTCCTCAATCAATCGAAAAGAAATTTAAAAATATCATCTATGTTTTTGCTTATTTGATGATGGTTCTTCTTGTATATTGGACTTTTACAAGAAGATTGATGGATGCGTATTTAGATTTTGAATATGTTAAAAAACCGCTTGGTACTGTAACAGATTTTTCTTACGCTCTTTATACCGATTTTAATTCACCATCTATATCGATTTCTGCATTTGCATTTAGCATGGTGTTCTTATTTTTAATGGTATTAATCGATAAAAACTTTACAATACATGATGCATTTTATTTCATAGGAATGTTATTTATTGTATCTCTTGGTTATCAAGCGATGATGTATTTACGTTTCTATCCATTTACTGCAATACAAAATCAAATCAATGATTTAAATACTCAATTAACTAGTTTAAATGCTGATCCAACTGGAAATAAAGCTCAAATTGATGCAATAAACGCTAGTATTGAAATGTTAAAAGGTAAATTAAGTGATCCTTGGTTTAAATATGGTGAATCTGCTTGCTTATTTATTTATATGTGTTTTGGTACATTAATGTCTGATGCTGGAGCATATATGGTAGGTATGTTATTTGGTAAACATCAATTATGTCCAAAAATCTCACCTAAAAAGACTATAGAAGGTTTTATTGGTGGAGTTGTGATTTCAATGGTAGTTACAATGACATTTGCATTTAGTTTAATCTTTACTGGTCACGATATAATTTATGGATTATTAGATAAAGAACATTGGTATTTTATTATACCTTTAAGTTTATTAATGCCTTTAATTTCTACATTTGGTGATTTATTATTCTCTTCAGTTAAAAGAGGATACAATATTAAAGATTTTGGTAAAATACTTCAAAGTCATGGTGGTATTTTAGATAGAGTTGATAGTGTTTTAATTACATCTATCTTATTAGGGTTAATAATTCCTACTTTAACTGAAATATTAAAATATATAGCAACATTTAGCAAATGAGAATTATATTGTTAGGAATAAACGGATCAATTGGTAAAACCACATTGAAATGTTTATCATCTTTTAAAAATAAGTGGGAAATAGTAGGGTTTTCAATTGGTAACGACTCTAGTAATGTTGATTATTTAATCAATACATATAAACCTAAAGCGATATCTTTTAAAAATGAAAAAGATTATTATTTATATAAATCTTTATACAAGGATATTTTATTTTTTCATGGCGAAGATTCATATTTAAAATTATTAGAAAACTTAGAATATGATATCTTAATAAATGCTTTAAGTGGATTTAGTGGGTTTATGCCTTCAGTTAATTGCTTAAAACAAAACAAAATATTGCTTTTAGCTAATAAAGAAAGTTTAGTAGCTGGAGGAGAAATAATTAATGATATTTTAAAAACTAGTGGCAAACTTATTCCTATCGATAGCGAACATGTAGCTATTAAAAAATGTTTAGAAAATGAAGATATAGCTAATGTTAAAAAAATAATTATTACTGCAAGTGGAGGACCTTTTTTTGAACTCCCAAAAGAAGAATTTAAAAATATAACAAAAGAAAAAGCTTTAAATCATCCTACTTGGAAAATGGGAAAAAGAATAACAATAGATTCATCAACAATGATGAATAAATGTTTTGAACTTATAGAAGCGTATTATTTATTTAATGTAGATTTTAGAAAAATTGATGTCTTAGTTGATAGAAGAAGTTTAATACATGGATTAGTCGTATTTAATGATGGAAGAATTAAAGAATGTAAATATAATCCCACAATGGAAAATCCTATTAAATACGCATTGGATAAAGCGTTTAATAACGAAATAGATTTAAGTGATATTTATACTGTTTCTTCAATAGATTCTAATTTAAAAAATATGGATAAAGATAAATTTTCTTTAATAAATTTAAGTGAATTAGTTATTAAAAATAAAGGTAATTCTGGAGCTATTTTAAACGCAATAGATGAAGAAGCAGTTAAAGCATTTTTAAATGATAAAATTAAATATGTTGATATTAGTCAAAATATTGTTAAAATTATGTTTAATTGTAGATTTAAAAAGAATGTTACTATTAATGAATTAATAGTAAGTGATAGACAAGCAAGAAAGGCAATTAATTATTTAATTGAAAAGGAATCTAGATGAAAATTAATTTATTAATCGAATGGGCAAATCCTAATACTTGGCTAGGTATAGTTTTATTTTTTGTAGGATTAGGAATATTAGTTACAATTCATGAATTAGGACATTTTATAGCTGCTAAAAGTTTTAAAGTTTATTGTAGTGATTTTTCAATTGGTTTTGGACCTAAAATTATAAAAATTAAACGTAAAAAAGGCGAAACTAAATTCTCTATTGGTATCGTTCCTCTTGGAGGATACGTTGCAATGTATGGAGAAGAAGGGGATGAACTTCCTGATGGAGTATCTATTCCTAAATCTAGATCAATTCAAGGTATTTCTAGATGGAAAAGATACATTATTTTTGGTGCTGGTATATTCATGAACTTCGTATTAGCTTACGTTGTTTTCTTTATAGCTTGTAGTTGCTTCCCTCATTATAATACATATGGAAATGTTTTAGATTATAATGGAAAAGCATACGAAGCAAATCAATCTCAACTTGTTGTATATGATGAAAATGGTAATCAAATAAGCGATTTAAAAACATTTGATATCGATAATAATAAACAAGAAGATTTTAAAAATTCAGATTTCTTCCAATTTGATACAAGAAATATTCAATATACATATAAAGATACTCCAGTAACATTAAATCTTTTTGTTCAATCAAATAGTTTAGAAGATAGAAGCGATTTTAGTTTAGCTCCATATACTTTAGCTTTAGATGGTGGTAATGAATATTATTTAATGGGTATGAATACATCTGGATTTGGTATTAATAATATCGATTATTCTTTATATTTAAAGTTTTATAAATCAGTTAAATATAATTCATCAGATTTTAAAGATATTAAATATTTAAATGATAATAATGAATACGTTTCATACGATAAAGATTTAACTAATATATACCTTCCTATATTAAAAGAAGATTATTCACTTGAATATTTAAATTTTTCATCTGATTATAATGGTAAAATAAGTGGAGATAAATTAATTTCTTTAAGAGGATATGTTGGAAAAGAAGCTAAATTATATAAAGCTACTTTAATTCCTTATTTTAATAATAATTCTTTAACTTCATTTAACTTTAATATGTATCAATATACATATTGGTTAGGTTGGGGTTCTTTTAAAGAGGCTGGTAGATTATGGGTACAAAGCTGTAGTGCAATTACTCAAGCATTAGCTAAATTATTTATTGGTCAAGGTTGGGATTCAGTTGGCGGACCTGTAGCTATAATGAGTGCTACAACTACTCAATTAATCAATAACCCATTCTATATTTATTTATATAACTGGGCTATGATTTCTGTTAACTTAGCTTTATTTAATCTTTTACCATTCCCAGGTCTTGATGGATGGCAAATCTTAGTAGAAATTATTGAAGGTATTACTAATTCAATTAAAAAGAAAAAATGGCAAAGAAAAGCTAAAGCAATTAGTGAAGAAAACTCTAAAAATATATCCACTAATACTGGTAATGAAATAAATGTATTAAAAGATGAACAAGTTATAAGTGTAGGAGAAACAACTCAAGAAGCTTATGTTGAATGGAGAATTCCTCAAAAAGTAAAAACTATTGTTAGCTATGTTGGATTAGGTTTATTATTCTTATTAGCTGCAGTTATATTTGTTGTAGATATTATTAAATTATTTTAGTGTATGAGTGATATTATAGATGAAAAGATGAAAAGATTTTTAAATTCAATCGAAATAGAAAATTTCGATGATTTTGATATGTCTTTTGTATCTATTTCTAAATCTAAAATAGATAATACATTCATTTATAATATTAAAAAAGAAACACCTTGGAATATTGATTTATTAGAACAATTTTTAAATGGACTTAATAAAATAAATTATAAAGTTGATATCAATTTTAGTTACAC
>CAVDQJ010000063.1:0-7004 GCA_963611005.1 bacterium
ATTTTGTACAATAGAGTTGTTGTTTGGAGGTAAAATATGCTTCAGTGTAAGAATATAATTAAAGATTATGTCACAGGAGATGAAACCGTACATGCTTTACGAGATGTTTCATTATCTTTTCGTGAAAATGAATTTGTTTCTATATTAGGTCCATCTGGATGTGGAAAAACAACAACTTTAAATATTATTGGTGGATTAGATAGATACACTAGTGGGGATTTATTAATTGATGGAATTTCTACAAAAACTTTTAATAGCGCAGCTTGGGATAATTATCGTAATAAAAGAATCGGTTTTGTTTTTCAAAGTTACAATTTAATCTCACATTTATCTATTTTAAATAACGTTGTTTTAAGTTTAACTTTAGCAGGTTTAGGCAAAAAAGAAAGAACTGAAAGAGCAAAAAAAGCATTAGATGCAGTTGGATTAGAAGGCTTATATAACAAAAAACCAAATCAACTTAGTGGTGGCCAAATGCAAAGAGTTGCTATTGCAAGAAGTTTAGTTAATGATCCTGAAATCATTTTAGCTGATGAACCAACTGGTGCATTAGATAGTAAAACCAGTGTTCAAATTATGGAGATTTTAAAAGAAATAAGTAAAACTAAATTGGTTATTATGGTTACTCATAATGATGAATTAGCAAAACAATATAGTGATAGAATTATTACTTTTAAAGATGGTGAAATTTTAAGTGATACTAAAAATAATGAAGAAGAAGAACGTAAAAAAGAACAAGAAGAATATATAAAAGCTAATAATATTGGTCAATTACGAATAATTGATGAAAAGAATAAAGAAGAAAAAAAGAGATATAAGAAAAAAGTTAAAAAAGAAAAAACTTCAATGTCTTTCTTTACAGCTTTAAGTATGTCTTTAAAAAATATTAGAACAAAAAAAGGAAGAACTGCTTTAACTAGTATTGCAGCTTCTTTTGGTATTATTGGTGTTGCTTTAGTTTTAGCATTATCAAATGGTTTTAATGAATATGTTGCAAGAGTTGAAACTGAAACTGCTTCAACTTTACCTGTTACAGTTTCAAGTTATTCTGTTAAATATCAATCCATTGATCCTAGTGGATATAATCAAAGTAAAAAATATCCTAATGATGAAGAAATTTATCCATATATTAGTATGAATAATAATCAAAATATGACTATTAGTTATAATAATTTTACTGAAAAATATTTTAATTATTTAAAAAAACTAAGAGATAAAGATGGTTTATTAAATGATTATATGGTTAATTATCCATCTAATTATAGATTTCATTTAACTACGGAATATCCAACAAGTATTGATGGCCAAACAAGCGGATATATTGGAACTGTTAATACAGCTCAAACTACTGGCACTGTAAATTCTTTATTAGGAAGTGTAACTGGATTACCTACAAGCGTATTTCATCAATTATACGGAAGAGAAGAATATATCTTAAAAACATATGATTTAATTGCAGGAACTTATCCAAAAGAAAAGAATGAATTGGTTTTAGTTGTTAATAGTACTAACAGTATGAATTTTTCTAATTTAAGAACATTAGGATTTTATAATAGCGTAGACACACAAGATTTAGTTCAAGATAGCGAATCTAGTAAAAAAGTTAAACCAATTAGTTGGAATGATGTTTTAGGTAAAAAATATAAAGTTTTTAGTTCTAATGAATATTATAAAAAATCTACATACGATCCAAATCAAGAAGGTGCAACTTCTAAACCATTATTTAAATCAAACACTTTAAAGGATATATATAACGATAGTAGTGTTGGATTAGAGTGCAAAATAGTAGGTATTTTACGTCCAAGTAAAAATTCATCAATGTCTACTATGTCTAATGGTTTATGTTATTTATCAAGTTTACAAGATTATTTAGTTGGTAAAAATGATGAAGGAGAATTAGCCAATTCATATTTTGATTTAGTTCAATTTCAAGAAGGAAAAACTAAACAAACATTATTCGATGGTGTTAATAAATTATTTGCTAACTTGGAATCATCAAGTATTTCAACAAGTATGTTAAATAGCTTTAATAGTGTTATTACTGATAATTTATATCTTTTTAGTCCTTATGATAAAAACGCATTATTAACTACTAAATCATTTTTAAATTATGCATTATATGAAGGATTAGATTTAGTTCCTAGTGAATTAAAAGAAAACGCAATAAGTTCTAGTTTAATTACAAAATATTTATATAGTTCAATAACTGCTTCTGATTCTGTATTTTATAAAAAAATAATAGGATTAGCTGCTTATTTAAATAGTTATAGTCAAATCGAAAGCGTTATTATATTCCCTAAAGATTTAACAAGTAAATCTACTTTATTAGCTAAATTAGATGAATTTAATGTTATAAATCCTAATAGTAGTGATCATGCTTCAAAAGCAAGTGAACAAATATTTTATACTGATTATGTTAGTGATTTAACATCTTCTTTAGGTCAAATTATTAATGTTATATCTATTGTTTTAATAGTTTTTGCTTCAATTTCTTTAGTTGTTAGTTGCGTTATGACTGGTATTATAACTTATAATTCAGTTATTGAAAGAACAAAAGAAATTGGTGTTTTAAGAGCGATTGGTGCTAGGAAAAAAGATGTAGGAGTCTTATTTGAAGCTGAATCATTTATTATTGGATTTATGAGTGGAGTAATTGGCTGTTTAGCGTCTTATTTAATATGTTTCCCTATTAATTTAATATTGAATAATATTTATCCAGATTACAATTTAGGTCAAATGGCTCATTTAAATATATTGCATTGTGTAGTTTTAGTTGCAATTTCTATATTATTAACTTTGATTAGTGGTTTATTCCCTGCTAGAGTTGCTGCTAAAAAAGATCCTGTTATCGCATTAAGGAGTGAATAGTGGAAGAAAATAAAGAAAGTAAATTAAATGGTCTTTCTTCTATTCAAGTTAAGGAAAGAAAAGATAATAATTTAATTAATAAAAGAAAAAACAATTTAGATAGAACTTATGGAAAAATAATTGTTAAAAATTTATTTACTTTTTTTAATATTCTTTTAATAATTTTAGGCGTAATTCTTATATATTTTGGTAAATTAAATAGTTGTGCTTTTTTAGTTATTTTAATATTTAATTTAATAATTGGATTAGTCCAAGATATAAGAAGTAAACGATTAGTAGATAAATTAAATCTTATAAATAAATCTAAAATTAAAGTAATAAGAGATGGTAAAGAAATATTAATTGATAATGATGATATAGTCTTGAACGATATTATTCATTTAACAAATGGCGAACAAATTCCTTGTGATAGCGTTGTTATTTATGGAACATGCCATGTCGATGAATCTTTATTAACTGGAGAATCTATACCTTTAAATAAAAAAGTTAATGATCAATTATTAAGTGGAACATATATTACAAATGGTGATGTATATGCAGAAGTTTTAAAAGTTGGTAAAGATAATTACATAGAACAATTACAAGAAAAAACTAAAAAATTTAAATCTCCTAAGTCACAAATGTATGTAAAATTAAACATGCTTTTTAAAGTTTTAACTGCTTTAGTTATAATTTTTGGAATTATTGATATTTTAGAATTTATATTTTTACAAAATAACTTATTACATTTCTCATCTTATGAAGAATTTTATCAAGTTGTAGGAAATGATATAGTTGCTCCTTTATCTGGAGCTTTAATTAGTATGATTCCTAGTGGAATGTATCTTTTAACATCTACAACATTAGCAGTAGGAGTTATAAATTTAGCAAAGAAAAAAGTAATTGTTCAAGATATGTATTCAATTGAAACAATTGCAAGAATGGATACTTTATGTATCGATAAAACAGGTACCATAACTGATGGAACAATGTGTGTTAATGATTTTATAGTATTTGATAAAAATATTTCTAAAGATGACTTTAAAAAATTAATTGCAAATTCTAATAAAGCTTTAAATGAAACAAATTTTACTGCAATTGCTTTAAAAGAAGAGTTTGGTGAATCAAATAATTTAGAATTAATTAATAAAATACCATTTAACAGTGTTAAAAAATATAGTGTTACATCATTTAAAGATTTTGGATCTTTAATTATTGGAGCGTATGGCTTTGTACCATTAAAGAATAATGATGAATATAAGTCAATAGTTGAAGATTATTCTAAAAAAGGATTAAGAGTATTAGTTGTAGCTAAAAGTAATGAAATAGTTGAAGAAAATAAAGAATTTTCATGTGATATTTTAGGATTAATTATCATTCAAGATAGAATTAGAAGTAATGCAAAAGACATTATAACTTGGTTAAATAATAATGATGTTGATGTTAAAGTAATTAGTGGTGATAATGTTTTAACAGTTAGTGAAATTAGTAAAATTGCTGGAGTTAAAAACGCAGATAAATATATTTCTTTAGAAGGTTTATCTAATGAAGAAGTAGAAGAAGCTGCATTAAAATATAATGTTTTTGGTAGAGTCTCACCCGAACAAAAAGAAATTATTGTTAAAGCTTTAAAGAAAGCAAATCATGTTGTAGGAATGTTTGGAGATGGTATTAATGACACATTAGGATTAAAACAAGCAAATGTATCCATTTCTTTAAAATCCGCTGCAAAAGCCGCTCAAAATGTTTCTAATCTAATTTTAATTGATAATGATTTTTCTCATATACCAGAAATAATTTCTCAAGGGAGAAGAGTTATTAATAATTTAAAAAGAACATGTTCATTATTCTTAGTTAAAACAGTCTTTAGTATCTTTTTAAATTTATTCTTTGCATTATTTGCACTTTGTACAAAAGCAACTGGATCAACCGTTACATTATGGCCATTTGAACCAAATAATTTCTATGTTTGGGAAATATGTACAATCGGAGTTGCAAGTTTCTTCTTAGCCCTTGAGCCAAATAACGAAAGACTTAAAGGTAATTTCTTATCTAGTATTTTAAAGAATGCTATTCCTGATGGAATTATTATTGGATTTGTAGTTATGTTAGCGTATTTGATTTTATATAATTCTTCTAGTGAATATACCTTAAAAGTAGTATCAACATATTATATTTCAATAATATCCGTTGTTATTTTATTTAAAGTATGTGGAGAATTTAATGTTTATAGATCTTGTGTATTTATAGGTAGTTTAATATTGATGTGCGTAATATTTGGTTTATCTATTTATGGTGATGGATTTATTAATTTACTTAAATTTGAAGGTAATCGACCAAGATATTTATCTACTTCAGAAAGAGATATATTGCTTGTTTTGTTAGGAACAGGTTTTGTCTTGATGATTATTAAAGATATGGTTGTTAGAAGAATTAAAAACAAGGAGGTAGGATATGAAGAAAACTGAGAAACTAATACAAGAAAAATTCTTAAAACTATTAGAAACTAGAAATATTGATGAAATCGACATTAATATGATATGTGATAGTTTAGATATCAAAAGACAAACATTTTACTATCATTATAAAAATTTATATGAAGTTATTTACTCCATATATTATGTTGAAAAAATAAAAGATAAAGTAACTGATTTTAATTCAATGATTAGTAATGCTATTTCATATTTATATAAAAAAGAATGGTTCAATAGAGAAGTTATTAATTCTAATGCTAAAGATATTTTATCTGAATTTATATTCTCATATCTATTTAAAGAATTACAAAAATATTTAGTTAAATTTAAGTTAAATAATGATCAAAAGAAGAAAGAAGCTAGATTCATTGGTAAAGCAATTAGTGAATATATATTACATCTATTCGAAAATGAAGATTTAAATGAAGAAGATGTATTTAATGAAATATTATTGTTTATTAATGAAGATATCGTATTAAAAATTACAAAAAATTATATTGCAAGTTTTAAATATAATAAATAAGTGGTAAAATATAGGAATATTGATTCCTATATACACTTGTGCTGATTTAGGAGGAAAAGTAAATGAATAAAGAAGACATATTAAGTTTATTCGTATATGCTGGCATGTTAGCTATTGCTTTTGTAGTTGGTTTTTGTGTTTTATATCCAAGTACAGGGTTAAGCAGTGTCGTAGCATTTGAAAACAAAGGACTTTTAGTATTATTTGTTCTTGTTAGTTTAATCGTTGGAGTGTTATTAAATGGATTGTTAACTGAAGTTGGACATTTAATTGGTTTAAAAATAGGTGGATACGCAATTATTTCATTTAATATCTTTGGTTTTTGTTTCTACAAAAAGAAAGAAGGAGATAAATTCAAATTAAAATTTAAATTCCCAAAAACACCTGATGGATTAACTGGAGAAACAATTGGAATTCCTAAAAAAGAAAAAGCTAATCCTATGATTGCAGTTTTAATTCCATTTGTTGTTTATGCATTAGAAGCTGTTGCTATGTATATGGTTATGTATTTCATTAATACTACAAAAACTGCTCAAGCATCATTAGATGGTATTAGAATGGTAAAATTTGCAGTTATTATTATTGCTACAATTGGTTTAATGTTTGCTTTATATAACTATTTCCCAGCTCACATTGATTCAACAACAGATGGTTATAGATTAGTTTTATTAACAAAGAAAATTAATATTAAAGCTTATAATGAATATTTAAGAATCAGTGGTAATGAAGCTTTAGGAATTGATGCGGGAAATTATATGGTTTTTGATGAAATTACTGATTATACTGCTCAATTAAATATGCTTTCAGTATATAAAGCAATTGAAAATAAAGATTACGAATTAGCTAATAAAATATTAGATGATATTTTAAAAGATAGTAAAAAGATATCTAAATCAAGTGCAGCTTTATACTTATCTCAAAAATTCTACTTAAGATTTTTACTTAATACTTTAGGTATTTCTAGTGAAAGCGAAGAAGATATTATTGCTGATTGGAAAAAAGTTGATGACACTACTAAAACATTTGTTTATAAAGCAAATACTTTAGAAGGATTAAAAACATATTATTGCTGTGCTTTAAAAATTGAAAAAAGTACAAGCGAAATGAAATCAACTATAGAAAAATATAGAAAAGTTTATAAAAAATCTTCATCTTTAAAT
>CAVDQJ010000064.1:0-16331 GCA_963611005.1 bacterium
ATTTATATGTATATCTAACACACTTTTTATTCTTATTGTATATATCGGTAATTTTTCATGGTTATCTAAAACTTTATCGTTACTACTTCAAAATTTAAACAAATTATCATTATCATCAATATATGCTTTATAACGTTTTGTATCTAAAGAAGAATCATATTTTAAATTGTAAAAATCATAGTATGTTCTATTATCATTTAAATCAATATATAATGAAAGAAAAAAATATTTATCTCTTACAGCATCATAAACAACATTAAGACCATTTTTATTTTCAAAATCATCTTTATTTATATATTTAATATCAAAACAATACTCACCTTTTTTAAAATTATCAAAATAAACGATTCCTTATAAAATCCTTGAATAAAGCAATTATCAAAACTATTTAAAAACACATTAAAATCAATTGTTTGATTATAACTTAAGGTACTTAATATTGATAACGCTATAGAAAGCATTTCCATATTATTATTTTTATACATAAATTCATATACATATACAAATTCAATAAAAAAACTATACTTTTAATTAATTAGTATAGTTTTTTAAAATTTACATTATTTTATCAATTAATCCAACATAATCAATAAATGGATTTCTATTACCTTGATATTGGTATATTCTATTATTTCTTTGTATTTCAAATTCATCAACTGGATCAGCTTTATCCCATTCTTTAAGTAAAGATAATTTAGCCATATTATTAGTTTCTATACTAGTATCATCACTTAAAGATAATCCTTCATATCTAACATACATATAAAAACAAACTCTAGCTACATCTCCTCTAAAATCACCACTATAAGAATGACTTCTTAAAGTAGAATCAAGACCACTAGTAACATTAGGATAAAATAAATCTACTTCTCCACTATTTCCATAATATGCATTACCATGTTTAGAATTAGCATTACTACATGCTGCTCTAAGGTTATGTAAATCAGCAAAGTTACCTACTGTAGAATTATCTATATCAGTACCACCATTATTTAATATCATTCTTGATCTAGGCCAAATATGTTCTCTATTCCAAGTTTTTCCATAGTCCCAATCATGAACCATTAAATCTCCATCAAGTAATGAATATATATAACCTTTATTAGTAACATCTTCATCAGTATATTGTAAAGCATATCTAGCATCACCATAATTAATATCAGTTATAGATGTAGATAATAATGTTCTTAAATTAGTTACTAAATTAGTTGTATCATCAAAATCTATTGAAGAATAATATTCTTCTTTAGTTTTTAATGTATAGTTTAATGAAGGTATTAAACCTTCTCCTGGTTTAACTTCTGTTACAGTTTGTGTATCATCATCTTTTGTTCCATCACTATTACCATAATCATTAGTAACATTAAATGAAGAAGATTTTTTAACTTTAAAACCTATTTTAATAGATTGAAGATATAATGCTGTATCACTTCCTGCTACCATATTAAGTTTAAATGATGTAGCTGAATATATAGCTTCATCATATTTATATTCATTTAATACTGTAGATGTTGTAGATAATGTATATGTATTAGTATAGTCTCCATATGTAACAGTACCACTACAATTAGATTTATTTTTAGCAGTACCCATATATATTGAATAAGATGTTATTTCTACTTCTTCTGTAAATGTAGTTTCTATACTCCACCCTGATGATTGAGGTTTTTTACTACTTCCGATTTGTACTCCTCTTCCTGATTGAGTATCATAACTAAACATTGTAGCTTGAGTATATGTAAATGTTAATCCATTTACAGTTAAAGAAGATGAAGATGCTTTTATTTCATCTTTTTTAAATACATGCTCAAATATTAATTCTTTAGTTTCTTCTATAGGTGTTGGTGGATCATTATCTTTATTATCATTATTATTGTTATTATTAAATAAACTACAACTAGATAGTAATCCTAATAATATTAAACTTATAAATAATTTCTTTTTCATATTACTATTATATTAAAAAAAGGGATTTATTTAAATCCCTTTTAGTTGTTTAAATGATAATTATTTGTAGTAAATAACGACGGAAGTAAATCTCATTTGTTTACCGGCAGTAATTGTAACCGACGAAACTCCATCATAACCTAAATTAATTGTAGCTATATCTCCAGAAACAGTAGCAGTACCACTACTTAAAGTATTTGAAGAATCATAATATTTTCCTCCGGTTGTTGTAAATACAAGTTTTCTAATTTTTACATCCTCGCTTAAACTCTTAATCTCAAGTGTAGCTTTTACATATAATCTAATATGATCAGTTGCGGCTACGCAAGCAGTACTAGAACTTGCTTGCATATTTATTAATTCAAATTTTCCATCTGTAGTTGTATACTTGTATCCCTTAGTTACTGCTTCATATTCATTATTGTTGCAAATAAATGTAGTTTTTAATGAACCAGGTATAACTGTAACTTCAATTTCATTAGAAACAACAGTTCCATATTTTGCAGTAATTTTAGCAGTACCAGCAGCAACACCAGTAACTAAACCAGATTCGCTAACTGTAGCAACTGCAGCATCGCTTGATTCCCAAGTTAATGGAACATTGATTGTTTCAGGAGTTGTTGTAGCACTTACTTGAAGAGTTTGTTCTGCTTCAACTGTAGTAGCTTCTGAAGAAATAACAATTGCTGTAGGAGCAATAATTTCATTAACTGTAATATTAATTTCAGCTTTAACTGAATCACTAACTGTAGCAGTGATTGTAGCAGTACCTGCTGCAACACCTGTAACTAAACCAGTTTCACTAACTGTAGCAACTTCTGTATTACTTGATGACCATGTTAATCCTGCAACTGTTGAAGGAGAAACTTTTGTAGGAGTTGTTGTATAACTTAATTGAATAGTTTGACCTTCTGTAACTGTACTATCTCCACTTACTGCAATAGCTGTAGGAGCAACTGGAGTTGCACTCTTAATAACAGTGAATACTTGTTTATTACCATTATAATCAGCTCTAATCATTTCAAATTCAACTTCTTCACCAACAACTAAGTCTTTTGTAACATCGTTTGTTAAGAAGTCTTTTGGATTTTTGTATCCATATTTTTCTGTAACTCCATCCCAAATAATTGCACTTGGTGTAGCTGATGATCCATATGAAGTAACTTCATTAGATCCATCTAAATCAGTTAAGACAAGATTTCCATATGCAGTATATGTAACACTCTTTAATAATGCTTTACCTGTAAATTTAGTTGTAGCAGTAATTCCAGCATCGCCTTCTAAAACTTTACTTAAACTTGTAACTGCAACTGAAGCTGGTTCTGGTGTAGCTGGGAAATCTTGGTGTTCAACAAATGTAACACCCCAAGCATACAATTCTTTTGTTGAGTTATAATCAGTTCTCATACAATAGAAACTAATTTTATCACCAATCTTTAAGCCTTTTGTAGCATCATTTGTTAACCAATCTTTTGGATTGTTGAATGAATATGTTCCATCTGTTTCTGATAAAACAGTTGTTTCTCCAGATGCATCTGTAGCAGCTAAACCTGTTGCACCATAAACTAAGATATTTGTAGCTTCTTTATTCCATTCTGTAGCAACATAGAAATTACCATATGATTGTCCATCACTACCTTTTTGCCAAGAAAGAATAACACCTTCAGTTTTGTAGTACATTGATGAACTTGCTGGAAGATCGATAATGTTAGCAAGAGTTTCTGTGTCTCCTGGCTTATATTCTTTTACAGTAGCGATTGTGATTTTAAATTCTACTTTTTGTTTACCAGCTCTAACAGTGATTGTAGCTTCACCACTTTTTCCAGCTTGTAATTTATTTCCTAAGACGTTTACAACTGATGTATCGCTTGAAATAGCCATAATTTTCTTTTCATTAATAAGTTTTGTAATGTTTGCTTCTGGAGTGACAGAAATTGTCATAGTTCTATCAGCTTCTCCTGGTTTCCAAGTTTTTTGTAAATCAGCAATGTTTTTAACTTCTAAACCTGTGATGGAATCATCTTCTACAAAGTTTTTCCATGGATCTACTGTTTCGACTGGTTGTTCTCCACATGAAACAAGACCACCAATAACTCCTAAGCTAAGAGCTGAAGCTAATAAGATAACTCCTCTATTTTTTCTTCTTGACATAAAATTCCTCCTAATTAGTCAAAATAATTTATAAATAATTTCATATCTTCCAACGAGATACGAAGATTAATTATCATTGATAAAAAACTTCATTTTGAATGTCTTTTAAAACACTCTCATATTCTTTTCTCTTTTTAAATCCTCTAATAAAACTGATAGTACCAAATACAACCATAGCTACACCGATTGCCATAAGTCCACAGAATGTATAGAATTCAGTACAATTAGGTTCAAATCTACCATAATTGTTTGATTTAAAAGATAAAGTTAAGAATAATAAACTGATAATAATTAATATTGCTCCAACAACTAAAAATGATTTACCAGTATTAAGTAAATTTCTAGCTCTATGAATTTCAGAATGAGATGCTCTAGCTAATGCTTTTACTTCTTCTTCATTTAAATCATTTTTGATTATTTTGTTACATCTAGGACATACAAAAACATCTTTGCTAGTTGCACTTCTAGCAGTGCCATTATTAGCGTCCTTTACTTTTTCGATTTCTTTTTCTTTTAAGTGGTAACCACAATTAGAACAATACATAATTTTCTCCTTAAATATAATAACAAATTTTGTATTAATTATTTATTAAAATTTGGATCATCATCATTTCCAAATAATTTAATTTTGTTTTGTGAAGCATATTCATATGCATACATGAAGTATTCATAATATAAAACATCACCTGTATACATACTTGCATATTTGTCTCTGCTATCAAATCTTGCTAAGCCATTAATAACCATTTCATGATTTAACAATTTATAATCTGATAAAGTAGGATTTTCTTTTTCAGTGTACCAAACATATCCAAGTAATCTTCCATATGTTTCTCTAAGTCCAAATCCTTTATTGGATTGAACAAGGATATGTTTAGCTTTATTTAATCTTTCATTGTTATAGATTTCAGCTGTTTTTCCCCATTTTTCTTCAACGATTGAAGATTGAGGACCATGATCGACTTCAGGTGTATTTATTAATAAATATCTAGTTCTTTGAGTTAATTCAGTTAAATTCGAAGAACTATCATATTTAAATACAGTTGTATCACCATCTCCTAATGAGACAATACTTACTTCAACATATCCTCCTAGTGCTGCTTCACTTGAATTTGTAAATTCTAGTGAAGAGTATTCACTAGTAAGTTTAGGACCATCCATCAATTCTTCTTTAGTTAAAGGAACTTTTTGGTTTCCTAAATATGTTCTAGTATTAGATTTAACTCTTACATATTCAAGATAATTATAAGTTTTATAACCATTATAATATTCTTTAAGTCTAACTAATGATTCGTTTTTAGCATAACTAATTTCAAATCCTTTAGTACCAATACAATCAAGTAAATTAGATTTTGTATTAACTAATTCAATATAATCTTTACCTGTTAAATAATTATCATCTAATATTTTGATATTAGTTAATTGAGTATTTGAATTATCATAACCTTTATTAGCGTATACAAAAGTACTATTAGCTTTAATAGTTTCATTAAGAGTTATAGTAGTTTTTATTTGATCTTTTGAATATATATTTAATTTATATCCTTCTAAAGATATATCAGCTGATGAAATATTACTTAATTCAATAGCTGAATCGTAATATATTTCACCACAAAAATATTCACTAATAATAATATTAGAATTAGTTTTACCATCATTACTACTATTACAAGAAGTAACTGATGATAATAATAAACAAGGTATTAATGTTAGGAATATTTTTTTAAATTTCATTTTATTCTGTTACCAATACGACGTCACTAGAATTTCTTGCGACCATTTGATAAGTAGTTTTACCATTATATGTTCTAAATGTGTAAATACCACTTACATTAAATTTCTTACCTGTAAATGAATCAATTGTTGACCATGTTGTTAATTCATCACCTGTGCTTTCATATGGATAATATACAAATGGCATATATAAATTCCATTCGCTTCTTGTTGTTCCATCTGGAGAAAGATATAAAGTGATATCTCCACTAGAATCGCTTACATATCCACCAGTACATATTAAAGTATTTGTAACTTTAACAGGTGAAAACATTTTTTCAAAATCTTGAGCTTTAATATTTTTTGATTCAGCTTCAAATGTATAAGCTTTATATTCTTCAGGAATAGTTTCAGGAGTATAGATAACTTTACTCTTTTCACTTCCTTCATCTTCATCTTTAAATGCTGTTCTTTGGAAAGTGACACCACTCATTTGGAAACCGAAGTTTTCACTATTTGATAAAGTACCTGAAATTTCAATATATGAGTTAGTTAATGTGTATTTTGTAGGGATTGAAGACATACCAGTATATACGTTAATACCTGCATATTCTCCGCCTTTTGTTCCACTTTCTTCTTCAGTGAAATAAGCTTGTAAGTATAAAATGCTATTAGCATAACCTGCAACAGTTCCTCTAACTCTTACTTTTGCTCCATCATAACTATTTGTATAGTTTGAATCTTTTAATGATTTTTCAAGTTCACGTTTAATATCTAATAAAGATGTAGCTTGATAATCACCATAATTGAATAAAGGAGCTTTTTCTCCACTATGTAAATTTAATTTGAATGCTTTAGCTTGGTTTTCAGCATTGATAAATGTATCTTGATATGTTGGGATCTTATCTAATGCTTTAACATAGCTTAAACCTTCTTGAACAATATATAAATTCAATAAAGATAAAGAAGTGTAATCAGCATTCTTTGTAGTTTCGTTAATCCAAACTAAAGAAAGATATCTTGTACCAGTTGAATCGAATTCTGGTACTTTGTATTCAAAGAATGGAGATGAAACAACAATAGTTCCATTTTCCATTGCATTTAATAATTTTTCATGAGTAAATCTTTTTGCTTCTTCACCATATTCTTCAATTTTACCTGTAGATTCAGGTGTATCAATACCATAATATCTAGATTTAATTAAAGTAGTATTTGTACTATCTTTCATTTTAAAGTGAGTTGTATCACCATCGATATAATATGCTACTTCAACTTGAGCGATACCATCTTTAAAGAAATCTTTTCCTTTATAATCTAATGATAATTTAACAGAACCATTATGAGCATAATCAACAAAAGTAGCTTCACCACAGCTTGTATGTGTTAAAGTAATTAAGCCAATTACACCTAAACAAAGTAAACTTTTTTTAACATTCATATATTTTACCTCTATTAATTCAATCCAATCTTTGCAGAATTATATGCATCTAAGAATGCTGTATCGATATCTTTTTTATTTAAGAATGTTTGAGTGATAATTCCACCTACTTGATCTCTACAATTTGCAGTTCCTTTAAATACAGGATAATTGAAATAATTACCCTTAATTTGATTAATGACTGCATTAGCAGCTCTTGGCATAAAATCACTTTCTTCTAAATAACTTGCATAATCTTCACTTGTATAAGCAGAATATCTAGCAGGGATATAACCTTCTGTACCTAATGCGACTTCAGCACTAACTTCACCACTTGTTAAGTATTTAACTAATTTCCAAGCATATTTAAGTCTTGTTTTATTTGTTTCATCAGTTAATTTAGTGTTATTTAATAATGTTAAAGTAACACCTTGAGAAACATATTTCATTCTTTCAGCATCTTTAGAATATGATGGTACTTTACAAACACCAATCTTTTTAATATTAGTACTTGCATCGTTATAACCAGTTCCTCCAGTTGAAGAAACTAAGAATGTACATTGAAGATTTTTAAATAAATCTGATGTATATTTGTTATCATTTGTTCCTTTAGTAATTAAAACTCCATCTGTAAAAAGATCTTTGAGTTCACTTACCATTGCTTTAGATGAATCATTATTAAAATCAACGCTACCTTTTCCTTCCCTCATCGAAACATAAGGAATATCTCTTTGATATGATTGAGAAATGAAAAGGTTAGCATCACTATCATAAGCTAAAGGATAAACTTTAGCGCTACTATCTGTTGCAGAATAACTTGGATAGTATTTAGTGATATGTTCTTTTTCATATTTTAAAATATTTACAAATTCAGTCCATGTTATCGAATTTAAATAAGCTTCAACACCATTTCCATGAGCAATACCCATATCAGTTAAAATGCTATCAGCTTTATTGTAATCAAATAACATGATTTCAGTTGATTTTAAGAATGGGAATGAATATACACCTTCTTCAGCGTATTTTGTACCTTCTTCATAAAATGAAGGGACAATATCTTCAATTCCTTTAAGTCCTGGATTATATTCTTCTTCTTTTGTAAGTCCAATTGAAGAATCATTAATATAATCTTCTAAATTAACAACAAATCTTTTGTCTTTGGTTTCTAAAGATTTATATTGAGCGACGTGATCTGGATAAGCAACAGCGATTGTAGGTTGACCACCTGTAGCAAATGTTTTTTCAACTTTTGCTTCAACATCGCTATATCCTCCTCCATAATCCATAGTAACATTTAACTTTACACCTTCTTTTTTCTCGACTATTCCTACAAATTTATCGATATATTTTTGAACAGTATTTTTAACAGTTGCTCCAAAAGTATGCATAAATGTTATTGTATATGGATCTTCATCAGATCCTCCACAAGAAGAAAGACTTGCTAAAGACGACAAAGTCGCCAATAAACAAACTCCTAAAACTGCAAATTTTTTATTTTTCATACTATCATCTCCTTAACAAGTCTTATTTTCTTATAGAATTATAAATTATTTATTTTTAAATTATTAACCAATTGCTAATACAGCAGCAGCTTCAGCTTCATTAAATTTTGCATTTAAAGCTGTATCACTCATATCACTAGTTTTTGTTAATGCATAAGTCATTAAACCACCAGCTTGTGTTCTACATTCAGCACTTCCTTTAAATGAAGGTGATGTGTATAACATATCTTTAACTGTAGAAGCTAATTTTGAGTTTCTTGCCATTAATTTATCAAGTGTCTTTGTTTGATATTTTGATTCATCAAATGCTTCAGCAAAATCATCACTATCTAAAGCAGATAATCTAATACCTGAATAACCTGAGTTAATAGCCCAGTCAAGTGAGTTTTCATAATTTGTAATATGTTTATAGAATAACCAGCTAGCTAATCTTCTATTTTCATCATCGTGATCTAAAACACAAAGTGATGGACCTTGGTTGATTTGGCAAATCTTCTTTTCTCCAGCAGCAGCATTTTTCTTTCCATCTTTTGGTTGAGGAATTCTTGCAACTTGGACATCCATTGGATCTGATGAATCAAATTGATATTTAACACCACCAGTTGATCCTACAGAGAATAATGTATTTCTCTTTGTGAAATATGTATTTGTATAGTTGTCGCCTGCACTACCTTTTGAAATAATGTAGCCTTTTTTAGCATATTCGTTCCATTTTTTCATTAATGCTTTCATGTTATCGTTATTAAATTTACATGAACCAACGCCTTTAGTTGTATCGATTGATGTATAATCATAACCATATTGTTCAGCAAGAGTAATAAATAAGTTATCATCACTATCATAAGCAAAGACAGCACTATATTCTTGATCATTCTTTAAAATCTTTTGGTCTTCTGGTAATGCATTATTGTATTCAATAAATTTTGGACAGAAATTGTCAAATAATTCTTCCCAAGTTAAATTATCAAAATAATTTTTATCTAAAGCTCTTCCATCATTAATTCCAGGAATTGTAATACCGATTAAAGCTGCGTTATAGAACATAGCTTCAGTAGATTTTGAAAATGGTAATGAATATGTACCTTCAACAACATAACCTTGTCCTTCAGATAAATAAGCTGGAACGATATCAGCTTTTTCTTCTGCAGTCCAACCGATTTGATATGTTTTACCTGCATCATATTTACTATCAGCATAATCACCTTTAAGTTCGCTTCCTGATTTAGTAACTGTTGAATCCATATATGTTTCTAAATTAACAGCTTTACCATATGATAAGAAATCACTAACAGCATCTGGATAAGCTTGGACTAAATCTGGATAGTTATCAGCAGCAAATCCACTTTCAACCATAGTAGCTAAACCATTATAGTTTGTAGATTGCTTAACGTTATTAATAGTAACGTTTGGTTCTAATTTCTTGAAAGATTCAATGTAATTGTTTAAGTATGTTTGGTTATCAGTACCAACAATAGTCCAAAGGTTAATAGTAGTTTTTTCTTTAATGAAACCAGCGTTATAAGCTGTTTCACCACTATTACTTCCTCCGCAGGATGCTAAACTCATTCCTGCTAAAACACCTAAAGATAAAGCGACAACTTTTTTTAACTTCATATTTTTCCTCCCTTAATAAAGTTAACAAATAATTTTAAGAACTAGCCTTTAATACCAGCTCTTCCAACACCTCTCATTATGTATTTTCTAAAGAAAACAAATAATAAGAATAATGGAACGGTTACTAAAACAGTCGCAGCCATTTGGTAACCATATTCTACTCTTCCAGATTCTTGATCTGTAAAAGCACTACCTCTTAAACCATTGGAAATAAGTCTAAATTCGTCTTTGTTTGTGACAAGATTTGGCCAAACATATGAATTCCATGTTCCCATGAATTTAAGAATAGTAATAGAAATTAATGTTGGAGCTGCAAGAGGTACCATAACGTGCCATAAGAAACTCCAATCGCTCTTACCATCAACTTTACTAGCTAAATAGAGTTCGTTTGGAACTTGCTTGAAAGTTTGACGTAAAAGATAAATATAATAGACGCTGATCCAGAAAGGAACAATCATCGCTAAATAAGCTGTAAATAATGTTTGTGAATCTCCAATCCATTTAAATGAAGCGACAGTAATATAGTTAGAGATAACCATCATTTCTCCAGGAATCATCATTGTCATTAAGAAAACCATAAACAATGCATCTCTTCCTTTGAATTGAAGACGAGCAAAAGCAAATGCTGCTAAAATTGTTGTTATCAATGTACCGATTGTAGAGAAGATAGCAACAACGATTGTATTCCACATATATGTTCCAAAATCAAATACTTGGAAAACATACACATAGTTCGACCACATAACGACAGTTGGGAAGAATGTTTGTGTACTTCCTAAAATTTCGCTATTGTTCTTTAATGAAGTAATAATCATCCAATAGAATGGAAGAATCATAATTAAAGCTAAGAAAATCAAAATTGCATAAACGATAATTGTTGAAATAACTTTACCAACTTTTTCAGCTTTTTTAATTTTGCTAACTGATTTTCCACCTTCTTTAATTGTTAATTTGATATAATGACCATCTAAATCTTCTTTTCCAAAGTCAATATAAGTTTTTTGAATAGTTACAGAATCATTTAAATTTTGTTCCATGATTATTTCCTCCTAATATTGAACTTTCTTCTTTGAAATTCCTAATTGAAGGAATGTAAAGATTAAAATAATTACAAATAAGAATACAGCAGCTGCAGCAGCGAGTGATGTTGTTGTACCATTCATATTGTCGTAAATGTAATAAACGATTGTGTATAAATCATATGAACCACTAGTTGTACCAGGATTATTGAATAAACCAACAACAGCGGTATATTCTTTAAATGAACCAATAAAACTTGTAACCATCAAATATAAGATTTGAGGCATTAAGCAAGGAACAGTGATCTTTAATAATACTTTCCATTTTGGAGCAGCATCGATCTTTGCAGCTTGATAATATTGTTTATCAACACCTTGAAGACCACTTAAAAGAATTAAAATCTTAAATGGAAGAGAATTCCAAACGATATAAATACATAAAGGTATCATAGCTGTCCATCTATCAGAGCCATAAACCCATGCTTTTTCACCTAAACCGAATATATAGTTAATCAAACCTTGTCTATCAAATAAAACACTAAAAACCATACCAACAGCAATGGTATTTGTAACATATGGTAAGAAGAATACGATTTGAAGAGCTTTTTGGAACCATTTAATCGAATTCAATAAGACTGAAATAAGTAAAGCGATAATAATTGAAAGAGGAACTGTTACAAAAACGATAATAAACGTATTTGGAATAGCGTATTGTATAATACGCGTTTCATACGCTCCCGTTTCTCCAACAGGTTTTAATCCTAATATGATTAAAAAGTTATCAAATGTAAATCCATCAAATGTACCAGTTGCATAACTATAATTCTTCATGAACGAAATAAAAATAGTGTTAATTAATGGGTAGATTAAAAATACACTCATTAAAATCAATACTGGAGCAAGGTATAACCAAGCTTTCCAGTTATTTTTTTGTTCTTGGTCTAAAACACCACCAACAACATATTCTTTTTTTGCTTCTTTTCTTGATACAACATTAACGACGACGTCTTGTTTTTCGTTAAATCCTTCTTTAATATCTCCTAAAGTTGGATCAAAGAACATTCTCTCTTCGTTAAGTGTATTTTCTAAATTCATGTTCTCCATAATTTAATCCTTAACTATTTAAGATATATTCTTTCTTCTGTTTCTTTTTCAAAGACAAACATTTTATTTGGTTTAACTTTTAAAACAATATCACCACAAATAGCGGTTTGTTCGCTAGAAATAATAACTTTAAATGTAGGTTTTAAACAATAATTGTTCTTACCAATAATAGAAATATCTCTACCTAATGTTTGAATTGAATCAACTGTACATTTTAAACCTTCTTTGCCTTTTGTTAATTCAAAACCTTCAGGTCTAATTGCGATATATACTGGTTGATCAGCTACACCTTTAGCATCTCCAACAACTGAATCACCAATCATAACTTTTTCACCTTTTACTTCACCTGTGAATACGTTGATTTGTGGAGTTCCTAAGAATTGTGCAACGAATAAGTTTGTTGGGTTATCGTAAACATCTTGAGGAGCACCGATTTGTTGTTTAACACCAGCTTTCATAACTAAGATTTCATCACTGATTGACATAGCTTCTTCTTGGTCGTGAGTAACAAATATAGTTGTAATACCTGTATTTTGTTGAATTCTTCTAATTTCTTCACGAGTTTGAAGTCTTAAACGAGCATCTAAGTTACTTAAAGGTTCGTCAAGTAATAAAACTTTTGGCTTTTTAACTAAAGCTCTTGCGATAGCAACACGTTGTTGTTGACCACCAGAAAGTTGAGAAGGTTTTCTTTGAAGATAATCTTCAATTTGAACAAGTTTAGCTGTTTCATAAACTATGTCTCTTCTTTCAACTTTATTTAATTTTCTATATGTAATAGAAGGTTGTTTGCTTAATTTTAAATCGCTAACTTTAAATGTTGATTCTAAAATTGATTGAATCTCAGCGATTTCTTCTTCTTTAACTTTCTTAACTTTAAAGAAAATATTTAAAGAATCTTTATCTTTATAAACTTTTAAATCTTCTAATCTATTTTTATATTTATCTAATGCTTTATTAGCTTGTGCTTTAAAGTTAGAAACATGGAATTTTTCAACAGTTAAAGCAACATTTGCTTTTTCATACATTCCTTTTAAGACTTCTTCAGCTTTAGCGACGATATCTAAAGTCATATTTTTAAATACTACAGAACCGAATTGTTGTTCGTTAACATTATAATGTCTTGTTTTATAGAATTTAAATCCAACTGCTTCTAAAGCTTGTCTTACTTTTCCTACTTCAACGCTATCAAAATTAACTTCACCGATTTCAAATGTTAAATCACCATCGATTGAGCATTCACTTAATTCAGCTTCAAATTTATATTTATAAACTAAATCGAATAAAGCATCACTTGTTTGAACTGCTTCAAATTTTGTATCACTAGGTTCAACGATTCTAGGGAAATTTAAAACAAATAAATCTTTATTCTTTTCACTACAATCTTTTAATAAAATAGAAATTGTTGCGACTTTATCAACAACTTTAACATCCATTTTAAATAATCTTTTATCAATACCAATTTTAGCAACTAATGTTAAAATTGATCTTTTAATACCTTCAATATTATCACCATCAGTTAATGGAACAGTATATGTAATTGTATAGTCAAAAAATGTAACTAAAGGAACTTCAACTTTTAAATTTGTTAAAGGGAATTCAACGTTTTTAAAAATTGTCATATGAGGATATAAAGCATAGTTTTGGAAAACTAATCCAATTCCTCTTTTTTCTGGAGAAAGATTTGTGACTTCTTCTTCTCCGAACCAAACTTCACCACTTGTTGGTATTTGAAGTCCACTAACCATGTAAAGTGTAGTGGATTTACCACATCCAGAAGGACCTAATAAACCAACTAATTTTCCATCAGGTACTGTCATGTTTAAATCATTAACAGCGATTGTGTCCTTGATGTGTTTTTTTGGATTTCCTGGGAATATTTTTGTTAATCCTTTAAGTTTAATTTCCATACAATTCTCCTTATTATTTATTTATTTATAATCAATGTTCCATCATCGATTACATTTGTATTCATTTTTAATTTTTCATTTCTACGTTTTTCATATTTAGCTTTGAATAAGATGTAGAAATATCTAATAAAGTAACCAACAAGTAATAATGAAGCGACTCCAAATGCTGCAATAAATGCATCACAAGGATTAAAGATTGGAAGAGAATTTGAAATCAAATTAACTCTTACTGCAACAAATTCAACAAATAACAATACACAATCAACAGTTAATAATCCTAAAATATTTGTTTTCCAATATAACTTAGGATTTACACGTTTGAATTCGTCGTCTTTATATTTTTTACTCCATACAAAGAATAAAACTAATGAAACTGCTATATAAGCTAATGATACTAAAGCTACTGATAAACCGATTAATAAATTAGAATTTACGTTATAAGTATTTTCATTCTTTTTAATAGCTATAGAACCATCTTGATTTTTAATATCATCGATTAAGAAGTTCATATATCCAAATCTTATTTGAGCATTTGTACGTGAAACTTCTTTATATGTACTAGTGTTATAAATACCAAGAGCAATAACTCCACCTACAACTTGAATATTGCTTACTTCATCACCATTAATACCATTTAATAAGAAATATAATGAAGAACCTTTTTGTGTGACATTAACGAAATTTGAAATATCACTAACATTTTGTTCTGTTCCGTCTTTATATGTAATCTTGTAATAAGAATCGCCACTAAATCCAAATCTTGATCTTACATACATTGAACCACTTTCAATTGCAGCTTCGTTATTTGTATATAATCTTTTATATGATGATCCTAATTTTTTATAGCCTTCTCCATCAACTTCTTTTGCAGTAGTATCAACATCTACTTTAAAAGATGTAAATCCACTTAAAATAGATCTACCTGCATAACTAAATGAAATAAAATCACTGATGTTATATTCGCTATAAAGTTTAGTTTCTTTTCCAGTTTCAGCATCTGTACTAACTCTTTGTACATCGATATTGTATTTATTAGTTGTATCTAAAGTTTTTGTATCGAAATCATATTCAAGAACATTTAAAACTTTAATTGAACTACTTAAATCTAATGAATAATCTGCGCCATGAGTAAAATCACAATAAGTAGTAAATGATGTTTGTCCTAAATCTGGTCCGATACCATTATATTCAACTAAAGAATTAACTCTACTCATTTCTGCTTGAGAAGTTAATGTATTTCCTTTTCCATCTTTTAAAGTGCATTGAACAACAGCTGGTAAATAATTTGTCTTATTATAATAACCAACATAGTAGTCTTTATTAAAACTTGTATCACAATCAAAAACAAGAGTTAAACTAGTTGAAGTTTCAGTTTTAGATACAGATGTTACTTTAACAGATAAAGAGTTATCTGCTATCTCACTACCTTCATCAAATAATGTAGAATTATTTTCATTATTTGCGCTTAAAACATTTTTACTATTAATAACAAATTTATCGGGATTTACATTTGTTGAAACATTATTAAAAGCCAATGAACAACACCCGACTCCTAGAGTCATCAACAAGCAATACCAATTTTTTTTCATAACCAATCCCCTAATTCGTTATATAGCACCATTAAATATGCTATTTAAATTATATTTATAATTTTAACAAAAGTAAAGTTTATTAACTAGAATAAATTTTTTATTTCTTAAAATTGTAAATTTTATATTTAAAGTAAGCATTATTTTACCAAAATCCATATATCTATACCAAAATTATTAATATTATTTTAATTTGAAATTATGGATATCATCTTTACTAGATGGACGAAATACTTCATCAACCGACTTATATATTTTACTATCTTCAATGTCGATCTCTTCAATTCCTAATAAATAATCATGGAAAGATTGTTTCTTTTTTGTTATTAAAGTCATTGAAAATGAAAAGATTAAAGGGATACCAA
>CAVDQJ010000065.1:0-3826 GCA_963611005.1 bacterium
ATTTAATATATAATATATAGCGATTAAAAATGAAGGGGAAAACATGGCAAAGTATGTATTAAAAAGATTGTTATTGGCTATTGTAACTTGTTTTGCAATTTTAACCTTAACATTCGTATTGATGAAATGTCTTCCATTTTCAGAACCAACTGGTGCATTATCTGTAAAATGGGCATATTATCTTAAACAAGTTAACTTAGGTTATGTTATTCAATCAGACACAGAATTAAGTGGGTATGGTAACGCATTATGGGTTGCTCCTGAATCTGTTGTCGGTGTTGGAAACACAGTCTATTTCTATAAAGCACCTATTATTACTCAATATTTTAATTGGTTAGGTAATATTTTTACTAAATGGGATTGGGGTACATCAACCGCAATTAAACCTAACTTTTCTGCTATGAGTATTATTGGTAGTAGACTTCCTGTAAGTATGGGAATCAATATTATTTCTGTTATTGTTTCTGTACCATTAGGTATTCTTTTAGGTGTTATAGCTGCTTTAAAGAAAAATAAATTAACTGACCATATCATTTCTACTTTAGTTATGGTATTTATTTCTGTCCCTAGCTTTGTTATCATTTCTCTTCTTATTTTATGGTTCTGTTATAATAATTCTTGGTTACCATCTCAATGGCCAAGTAGTGGAGTTGAACTAAAATATAGAGTTGCAGGTTATGTTATTCCTGTCATCGCTTTATCTTTTGGTTCAATTTGTGGATATTGTAGATTTACTCGTGCTGAACTTTGTGAAGTCATGAGTAGTGATTATTTACTTTTAGCAAGAACTAAAGGTTTAACAAGAAGACAATCGATTATTCGTCATGCTTTAAGAAACGCTATGGTTCCAATTGTTCCTTCAATTATTGCTGAATTTATTGGTATTTTATCAGGATCTATGATTCTTGAATCTTTATATGGGATTCCAGGTATTGGAAGATTATTTATCGATTCTATTAACTTAAAAGATTATAACGTTTTATTAACTGATATGGCTGTTTTTACTATGATTAGTTTAGCAGCAGGCGTTTTACTTGATATATCATATGGATTTATTGATCCACGTATTAGAATGGGGGCTAAAAAATAATGGAAGAAAATAAAGAAAAATACTCCTATAAAGATAGTGGAAATGTTCAAAGAACAATCGATTTAGGAGATAGTGATTTTGAATTCGTTCAACAAGATAAAAATATCCACGATGTACAATTTAAAACTAAACCTACAACATTCTTAAAAGATGCTTTTAAAAGATTTTGTAAAAATAAAAGTAGTGTTGTTGCTGCTTCTATTTTAGGTGTTTTGTTAATATTAAGTTTTGTTTTACCTGTTGCAATCCCTTATGATACAGATTCACCTCATGTTGAAGCTAGATATCTTGAACCAAAATTATTTGATGCAGGTACAGGATTTTGGGATGGTACAAAAAGAATCTCTAATGCTGTTTGTTCAACTAAAAAAGTAACTGAAGAAACAAATGCAAATTCAAATTATAAAAATACTATTGGAGATAACTATTATTATCCAAGTGGATACTCTTATAGAGCTGTATTAAATTTAAGTGAATGTAAAATTGATTACACTTCTCAAGCAAGCGAAAATACAAGTGGTGGTTATATTAAAGTTTTAAATAATTCTACAGTTGAAGATGGAAACTCTGCTCATTATCAAAGTTATGCTAATGCTATTGATTTAAATAATAGTCAAACATTTGAATTTACAATTGGATCATTTAGTGATGATGAAGATGCTAGTAATGCTGCATTTAATGTCAATGCATACTTAACTAAAGGAAGTGATACAAATGTTTATAAAGTATTTAGTAGTGAAGCATTAACTGAAGAAAAAACATTTAGTTTAAACCTTAAAGATAAATTTAATGAATTAAGTGTACCTGTTGATAGTTATGATTCAGTTATATTTGATTTTGAAGTATTACCAAATGAAAAATCTAATGCTTCTTTATATATTAAGAGTGTAAATATTACATCTACTGATGAAACTGAAAATAAAGCATTCCAAGAATTAAGTTTTGATTGCGGAAATACAATCATGTTAAGATATAATTCAACTTCAGATAAAGGAGCTGTAAAAAATCTTTGGGATAACACTGCAGCAGATAGTTTATATTCAAAATATAGTCTTTTCCGTGCTGAAGCTAGAGTATGTTCATTTACATTAGATACATATGAAAATATGTTAGGTGTAAAAGAAGAAATAGTTGTTGGTCAAACTCAAATGTATAGATATATGGGTTATGATTTTGATACTGAAACTGAAGAAGCTACAAGAAATGAATCATATCCAGTTTTATGTGAATATGATTTTGATGTTGGAGCTAGCTCATTTAAGTCTTTAAGTGATAGTTGCCCTGTAATTTCAGTTGAAAAACAAACTAAAACAACTAAAGCTGGTATTACTGTTATTAACTTAACATGTACAGTTACTTATTATAAATTTATGGGATATGGTGATAGTATGCCAAGATTTATACTCGGTACAGATAAATCAGGTAAAGATATGCTTAAAATCACATTCAGTGGTTTAAGAACTAGTTTATTACTTGGTGTATTTACATTTGTTGTTTGCTTTACATTCGGTTTAGTATTAGGTGCAATTGAAGGATATTATGGTGGATGGGTTGATATGGTCTTACAAAGACTTACTGAAATCTTATCTGGTATTCCTTGGATTGTTTTAATGACATTAATTATTCTTTTAATGGGAAGTAATTTCTGGACATTTGCATTAGCATTATGTTTAACTGGATGGATTTCTACATCTAATTTAACTAGAACTCAATTCTATAGATTTAAAGGTAGAGAATATATTTTAGCTAGTAGAACATTAGGAGCTAGAGATTCTAGACTTATCTTTAAACACATTTTACCTAACTCAATGGGTACAATTATTACAAGTAGTGTTTTAATGATTCCTAGTGTTATATTTAGTGAAGCTACAATTTCTTATTTAGGTTTAGGTTTAAAGAACATGAATTCTCTTGGTATTATTCTTTCTGATAACCAATCTAATTTACAATATTATCCATATACATTGATAACACCAGCTATTATCATAGCTTTACTTATGATATGTTTCAATTTATTTGGTAATGGTCTACGTGATGCATTTAACCCATCACTTAAAGGGAGTGATTAGTTATGGAAAAGAATGAATTAATAGATTATAAAAACGCTAAAAAGATTCTTGAAGTAAAAGATTTAAGAGTTAATTTTAAATCTGATTCAGGAATGGTTTATGCTGTTAGAGGTGTTTCTTTTGATTTATATAAAGGCGAAACTTTATGTATTGTTGGAGAATCTGGATCAGGTAAATCCGTAACTAGTAAAACAATTATGGGTATTCTTCCTGGAAATGCTATTATTAGTAGTGGACAAATTTTATATGATGGAGAAGACTTAGTAAGAGTTAGTGAAGATGAATTCCATCGTATTAGAGGACATGAAATCGGAATGATTTTCCAAGATCCTTTAAGTAGTTTAAATCCTATTATGAAAGTAGGAAAGCAAATCATTGAAGCTACAATGATCAATAAAAACGTATTAAAGAAAAGATTTAATGATTTAATCGCTAAAGAATTAATTACATATCGTAATGAAGAAAGCAATCTTAAATACGAACAAAAGAAAAATAAAGAAGAAATTGCTAAATTAAAAGGTTTTATTAAAAAACTTGATGATGCAGTTAAAAAAGATATTAAAAACGTTGATAGTTCTGAAACAGAAAAAGTTAATAAAGAAATCAATAGTTATTTTGTTAATTTAATATCTTTTACTGAAACTGAAATTGACGATTTAGATAAAGC
>CAVDQJ010000066.1:0-3362 GCA_963611005.1 bacterium
CTTTGTATACTTTAGCATTAAATGCTTCTAATTTAACAAGTTTAATATTAAATTGGGCTATTATTGGTTTACTTGGTGTTTCTGTTATTATTTATATTATTGCTGATTCAATGTTATTGGCTAATAAAAAAATAAAAGTATTAACTCTTGTTAATGTTGTTTTATCTTTAGTTAGTTTAATTCTTTCAATTATTGTTGGTGGATTAAATTTAGTTTATATAATTGTAGAATTTATTCTTAGTTTATTGATTGGAATATACGTAACTATATTTGAGATTAAAAATAAAGATAATGAAGAATTGCTTAATGAAGAAAATCAAAAAGAAGTGAGAAATAGTAGTGTTTTTAGTATTGTAATCTCTGTTATTTCTTTTGTTTTATTATTTTCTATATTCTTAATTCCTATTTGTTTTTATGATGGAAATCCTTATTATACATTGATTAGTGGATTAAAAAATAATGAGTCTTTAGAATACATTATTTCATTTGTAACATTCTTTGTTTTGTATTTCTTATTACTTATATATTTTGCAAATGTTTTAGGTTCTTATAAAAATGTTTCTAAAATGGTTAAAAAAACTAGAGCATTGATTTATTTAGAATTTGCTTTAGCTGCAGGATTTTATATTTATACAATTGTTATTAGTTATTTTGTTAAAAATAATGTTAATAATACTGTATCTTCATCATTTACTATTGGATTTATTCCTTTAATTATAATAGGAGTAATCGCTATAGTTAATTCAATTGTAAGTGGTAAATATTTAACCGATGAAAAAGATGATAAAGAAGATAATAATAAAGGTGCAAAATTAAAAAATAGAATAATTGCATTAGTTTTTGTTCTTTTATTTTTAGGATTATTAATCGGTTCTTTATTCTCTAACATATTAATTATTAACTATACATATTCATCTACCACAACTGTAGTAACTGTAAATGGATTAGATGTTATTAAAAATTATCAAGATATGGAAACAGGTTATCAAATGCTTGCTTTCTTTATTTATTTAATCATTATTTGTAGCATTATTTCTTTAGTAGTTTCATTATCATTATTCTTTAGAAAGAGCTCATATTTTTATAAATTTAGTTTTGTAAGTGTTATTGTTTCATTTGCTTTATTATTAGCTTTATCTTTATTTGGTAAATATTATGAAATTGTTAAGGATATTCAAGTAGATACGATTAAACAAATACTTGAAAGTAAAGGTTTAGATGTTTCAATCGAATATGAATCCACAGTTAAAAGTCAAACAATATATTTTGCTATAGCTGGTTTATTACTCTTTGTTGTATTAATAGCTTTAAAGCCATTCTCTAATAAAGTAAAAGATGATGTTTTAGAAGTTAATATGAATAATAGTAGCGAAGAAGAAGATGATAAAGAAGAAAAAGAAGTTGAAGAAAAGAAAGACGAAATAAAGCCTCAATTAGAAAATGAAGTAGGAAATAATATAGATTTTGATCCATGTCCCGCATTTAGCGAAATTGATTCTTATGAAGAAAGTTATAAATTAAATGTAATGGAGAGAAAAAACAAGATGTTTGAAAATCCTACACTTGAAAATGTTGTTAGATTTGTTGTTGATTACGCTAAAAATTCTAGACTTCATCTTTCTTATCAAGAAGAAGATATCGCTCAATTTGTAGCAGGATTAGGTTCTTCTAGACTTACAATTCTTCAAGGTATGTCTGGAACTGGTAAAACATCACTTCCTAAAATATTTACTGAAGCTTTATTTGGTAATTGTGAAATTATTGAAGTTGAATCATCTTGGAAAGATAAAAATGAATTAATTGGTTTTTATAATGAATTCTCATCTAAATTTACACCTAAAAAGTTTACTCAAGCATTATATAGAGCTAAATTTAATGATGAAGTAATAACTTTAATAGTATTAGATGAAATGAATTTATCTAGAATTGAATACTATTTTTCAGACTTTTTATCTTTAATGGAAAACGAAGAAGATAAACGTGAATTTAAGATTTTAAATATTCAATTAGCAGTCACAAAAGATGGAGAATTAATACAATATAAGAAACTTGAAAATGGTCATACTATTAAAATTCCTACTAATGTTTGGTTTATTGGAACAGCTAATAGAGATGAATCTACGTTTGAAATATCGGATAAAGTATATGATAGAGCTATGACGATGAATTTTACTAAACGTGCTCCAAAAGTAAAAGATTTTGCTGAACCATTAGATCAAAGATTTTTAACATATGAAGATTTTAAAAATTTAATTGTAAAAGCTAAAGAAAATTACAAATTTGATTGTGAAAACAGTGAAATTGTTAAAGAAGTTGAAAAGATTGTTGCTCCATTTAACATTTCATTTGGTAATCGTATTTTAAATCAAATCGAATCTTTTGTTTCGGTATATTGTTCATGTTTTTCAAATCCTAAAAAGAGAGAAAACGAAGCTTTAGAATTAATTTTATTAACCAAAGTTGTTCAAAAATTAGAGACAAAGAGTATTGAAAATAAGCAAGAATTAGTACATAGTTTTGAAAAATTAGGCTTATATAGATGTAGTGAATTTATTTCTAAATTAAATGAGGATATTTAATTTTGGTCAATGAATTAAGATATAAAGATTCAATACGTTTTTTAAAAGAATATAATTTTATAACTTATCCAGAATTTGATTATTATTCTGTACATAATTTAAATTTATTCTCTTCTTTTGAAGATGTAAATTTAGATGATATCGAACTTGAAGTATCTAAAATTGAAAAAGTTATTCCTTCGATGAAAAGGATATTTGCTAAACCTATTATTCATTTAATCGATGAAGAAGAAATTGTAAATGTAGAATCTGTTAGAAAAATAGATAATAAAACGATTAATCATGCTGCAATGCATTCAGAATATTGGGATAATATTACAAGTAATGGAATAAAACCAATAAAATTATTAACTAATAACTATAGAGATAACTATGTAATTTATGAAAATATAGTGTTTTGTAGAGCGGTAGATTATGCTTTAAATTTTGCTAAACATTATTCTAGATTATTAAAAGATATGATATATACAAATAAAAAATTAGAAATAGATCTTTTAGAAAGAGAAAACCATATGTCATATTATTTAGCATTAGGAAAGTTAGAAACAGGACATTTAAGGTCCTTTTCTACATATATTGATGTAGCTTTATCTCTTATTTCAAGATTAGATTTTATAATTAAAACATTACAAGCTAGATTAAATAGACCAATATATTTAAAGTGTCATAAAGTAAGAGGAAAATTAAAATTAAGAAAAACAAATATTTTAAGAATGCAAAAAGATTATCGAAATATTTATAAATATATGAAAGATGTTTATAAAGACGATGATGAAATAGTAG
>CAVDQJ010000067.1:0-1188 GCA_963611005.1 bacterium
TTTCTTTATTTAATTCTAATTGAATATCTTTTAAATTATTATTAATAGATTCTTTTATAGTATTTTCATTTACACTACTATTTCCCACTTCTTTTTTATTTTTAACAAATAAAATAATCATTATTAAAGATGTTAATAATGATAAACAAGATATAACTAAAACTATAATAAGTAATATTTCCATATTATTTTAACTCCGTATATTTCTTTGAATTTCCTTTTGCTAACTCTACAGGATATTTCTTTTCATTTTTATCCATTTTTGAATTAATAATATCATCATCTTTTAAATTTAATTTATTTAAAAGATCATAACAATACACAATAACATCTGCTAATTCTTCTTTAACATGTTCCAAATCATAATTTTCTTCATCCCATTGAAAACATTCAAGTAATTCATTTGCTTCAATTGATATAGATTTAGCTAAATTAGCAGGAGAATGAAATTTATCCCAATCTCTATCTTCAACAAACTTTTTAATTCTTTCACTAGTTTCTTTATTCATATGTACCTCCTAAATAAATTATTAAATTCTACTTATAATTTTAGTTTAAAATACGCTTATTTTTCAATTAAGTATATAAATAAATTAAATTATTAATTTAATTTCTTTAATTTTGCTAATTTATAAACTACAATATAAGTATGGTAGAATTTTTAAAAATATTTGGTGAAGGATTTTTATTTTTCTTAGGACTTCCATTTATATTACTTGGATTAGTTATTTATGGACTATATCTTTTTGTAGTATTTATTGTTATGGCCATTAAAAATATGGTTTTATTCTTTAAAGGAAAGAAATTTTCTTTAATGCTTGAAGAAGATTATAAAGCTGAAGAAATCTTAAGAAATGGTATTACAATCGGTGGAAATCAACCTCAAATGCAAACTGCTACTAATAATAATGTTACTTATAACAATAACACTTATAACCAAATTAACATCACTCCTAAACAAGATGGAGTTAATACTGGTTTAAAAGAAGCAACCTTTATCGATGCTACAAATAACGATAACTTAAATGGTTTTATAGAAGGAAATAACAACGATGGCAACTAACGAAAAGAAATTCAGTGATGGAACATTTTATAAAGTATTAATAACAATAGTTGTTATTCTTTTAAGCGTATTTTTCTTATTCGGTTTAATCGGAAGAGGAATTATAGTAATTATTAAAAATCAAC
>CAVDQJ010000067.1:1247-7761 GCA_963611005.1 bacterium
GAAGAGGAATTATAGTAATTGTTAAAAATCAACAAAAAAGAGTTGATAAATTAATGTCTAAATTAATTTTAAGTAAAGTAGTTAATAATGAAAAAGACTTTAAACGTATAGCAAATTATAAATCAAAAGTATTTTTCTATAGACATTCAATTCCAGCTGTTTTATTAATGTTTTTAGCTTTATTAATCTATATTGTTTCCATTTCAATTTATATGCCAACACATAATGGAGAATATGTTTCTATGTTCTATTTATTTGGTAGAATTATCTATCCTTGGCAAGGACAATTTAATTATTATCCTCCACTTGGATTTGATTTTTCTAATGTTCATGCAGTATTTCCATTTGGTGAATTTTCAACATGGTATGTAATTTTATCAATTATAACAATATCTGTATTAATTGTAGGAATCGTATATTATTTTGTAGAAGTAAGTGGTTATTTAGCTAGAAAATATAGAATTCATAAATTATGTAAATCAATGTTTAGCACAAATCTTGATGATGTAGATTTAATGCATTTTATAAATACTACAAATTCTACAATTCTTTCAGATAATGAAAAAACCACTTTGCCAGTTTCAACAGGTGAAACTAAACAAAGCGGTTTACAAAGTACAAATAATACTCAAATTAATTAATTCCGTTAGTTGCTACATTAACAAATAACAAAACTAATTCAACAATTACAAAGGCAGCGAGTAATACGTCTAAAACAATAAAAAGAATAAATAGACGAGATCTAGCTACCTTTTTTTCTTCTTCTTTATTTTTTTCTTCAACAGGAACATCCTTTTTGATTTCAGAAATATCATTTTGAGAAGAATCAGAAAAGCTTCTAGTACTACTTAAGTCTTTAGTAGAATCATCAATTCTTTCGATTTGTAATCTATTATTCTCTTCCATCTTAATACTTTAAACTCCCTGGTGTTCTTGGATATGGTTGAACATCTCTAATATTAGAAATACCTGTGATATACATAATTAATCTATCAAAACCTAAGCCAAAACCTGAGTGAATACATCCACCATATTTTCTTAAATCTAAATACCATTCTAATCCTTTATCATTTCCAAGAGCTTCCATCTTTTCTTTTAAGATTTCATAATTTTCTTCTCTTTGGCTTCCTCCACAGATTTCACCAACTCCTGGAACTAATAAATCGCATGCTGCAACAGTTTTTCCATCTGGATTTTGTTTCATATAGAATGCTTTAATTTCTTTAGGGAAATCAATTAAGAACATAGGACCTTTAACAATTTCTTCTGTTAAATATCTTTCATGTTCGCTTTGAAGATCCATTCCCCATTCAATTTTGTTATATTCAAATTTATGACCTTTAGCTACAGCATCTTTTAATAATTCAATACCTTCTGTATATGTCATTCTCTTAAATGGAGTATTTAATACATGATTAATTCTATCTAAAACAGTTTTATCAATCATTGTATTAAAGAAATTCATCTCATCTTTACAATTATCTAAAACATATCTAATAATGTATTTTAAGAAAGATTCCATTAAATTCATATCATCTTCAAGATCTGCAAATGCGATTTCAGGTTCAATCATCCAGAATTCACTAGCATGTCTTGTTGTATTTGAATTTTCTGCTCTAAATGTAGGGCCAAATGTATAAACATCTCTAAATGCTAAAGCAAATGCTTCAACATGAAGTTGACCACTAACAGTTAAACAAGCACTACTATTAAAGAAATCATTTGGATGTTTTAAATCACTTGCAACATGAAATACTTGTCCTGCACCTTCTGCGTCATTTGCAGTAATTTCAGGAGTATGAATATACATAAATCCATTTTCTTGGAAATATTTATGAATTGCATATGCTAAAGTATTTCTAACTCTAAATACTGCATTAAAAGTATTTGCTCTAGGTCTAAGATAAGCTATATCACGTAAAAATTCAAAAGAATGTCTTTTCTTTTGTAAAGGATAATCTTCACTACATTCACCTAAAACTTCAGCTTTATCTAAAATAATTTCAAAAGGTTGTTTATTTTCTGGAGTAAGTTTAATAGTACCACAAGCTTTAATGCTTGAACCATATTTAATTTTAGAAATATTTTCATAATTTGAATTATCTTTTGTGTAGACTAATTGAACATTTTTAAAATAACTTCCATCATTAAAATCAATAAATCCAACACTACCATTATCTCTATTACTTCTAACCCATCCTTCTAAAACAACACATGTATCTTCATTTAAACAGTTGTTTTGCAATGATAAATATAATTTTTTTACAGTTAAACTTCTTTCTTGACTCATAATCTTATTCTCCTAACGTAAATTATACAATAATTTAAAATCTATTAAAATCTTCTATTCTCCAAGATGGGTCTACACCTAATGATAAATCAGCAAATACACCTTTATCGTATAAATGATCTGCAACTTTAGCAATCATTGCAGCATTATCAGTTGTGCACCAAATTGGAGGAATAATTACTTTTATATCAGTGCCATTAAATACTCTTACTATTTCACTTCTAAGATAACTATTAGCACTAACTCCTCCTGCTAAAACAATTTCTTTTATAGGATATAGTTCACTAGCTTTTTTGACTCTATCTATAATCATTCCTACAGCTACATCTTGGAATGATTTAGCTAAATCTGCTCTATTTAATTCTTCACCTTTTTGTTCTAAATTGTGTGCTAAATTAATAACAGCAGTTTTAAGTCCACTATAACTAACATTTAAACTTCCATCATGCATTGGAGTAGGTAATTTATATGTATGCTTACCTTCTTTTGCTAATTTATCAATTGCAACTCCTCCTGGATAAGGTAATCCAACAACACGAGCTACTTTATCAAAAGATTCACCAATTGCATCATCTTTTGTTTCACCAATTATTTCAAAATTTAAATGATCTTTCATTAAAACAAGTTCAGTATTACCTCCACTTACTACTACAGCAAGTAATGGAAATACTAATGTATCAATATATTCATTTGCATATATATGACCAGTTAAATGATGAACAGGAATAATTGGTTTATTATAAATTAATGCTAATGTTTTTATAGCTTGTAAACCTACATGAAGAGCTCCAATTAATCCTGGACCTCTTGTAACTGCAAATGCAGTAACATCTTCTAATTTAATATTTGCTTTATTTAAAGCTTCATCAATAACTACTAATATATTTTCAAGATGTAATCTAGATGCGATTTCAGGCATAACTCCACCATATTTTTGATGTACTTCAATTTGAGTTGATACAATATTAGCCAATAATTCACCATTTTTAATAATCGCACAACTAGTTTCATCACAACTGCTTTCAAGAGCTAAAATAATTCTATCCATTTTAAATCTCTCCTTTCATCATATACAAGGCGTTTTCTCCGTCTTCATAATATTTATTCTTTTTAGTAATAATACTAAATCCATTCTTTTTATATAAATTAATAGCTGCAATATTAGATTCTCTAACTTCAAGAGTATAAAATTCTACATTTTCTTTCTTTAAATATTTTTCACTTTCTTGAATTAATAAACTTGCATATCCTTTATGTCTTTCGTTATCTTTTATTCCAATTCTACAAATAGTAGCACTATCAAATGTTATCCAATAAATTAAATAACCTACTGATTTACCATCTATTTTTAAAATTAAAGTATGTGAGAAAGGATTTTCAGTTAATTCATAAGTTACTTCTTTTAATGTAAATGGATGTTTAAAACATACATTTTCTAAAGCAGTAACTTCTTCAATATAATCTTTATTAGCAACTATAAATTCCATATTAATCCTTTAAATAAACCGCTTTTAAAGTCATTATGTTTTTAACTTTATCATCTTCATTTTTAAGATTTAACATATTTGAAGAAATAGATGCTTTATATCCTTCGATTTCTAAATAATCTGTATCTCCACAAACTTCAAAATCTTTATGTTCTTCGATATATTTTAAAACTTCTTCGTTAGTCATAACACAATCTTTAACAATAACTTCGTTTTTATTATATACTCCAACATAACTTCTTTTACTTCTAGCATTTAATAAACAAATAGATGGTTTATCATAATTTTGTAATACTTTTAAACTAGAATAAGCATAACAAGGAATATTCAAAGCATAAGCATAAACTTTAGCAATTGTTAAAGCAATTCTTACTCCTGTATAACTTCCAGGTCCTAATGTAACATATATTTCCTTGATTTCTTTAGGATCAATATTGTTTTTAGATAAAATATTTTTAATTTCAGGAATCATATATTCGCTTTGTTTTTGAAAACATTCATATGATGTTTCACTAACTAAAACATTATCTTTTCCTAATCCTACAACTAAATCTTTATACGAAGAATCTAATAATAAACTATACATACTATTCTCCTTTAACCTTGCTTAATACTTCATCGTATTTCTTTCCATATGAAGTAATTTTAATTGATCTATCATTATTTTCTAAAAGATGTAAATCTATATTTATATATTCATCTAACAAGAATTCTTCTATAAACATAGGCCATTCAACAATACAAACTCCATCTCCTTCAATAACTTCTTCTAAACCAATATTTTTATTTTCAGGATTAACTCCTTCAAGTCTATATGCATCAATATGGTATAAATTTAATGGTTTAGAAAAATAACATTTTAATATGTTAAATGTAGGTGAATTAACTTCATCATCAATTCCTAATCCTTTTGCTATTCCTTTAGTAATAGTTGTTTTTCCTGCACCTAAATCACCAGTTAAAGTTACTAATGAACCTTTAAATAATGCTTTTGCAATCTTTTCTCCAACGAGTTTAGTTTCATTTTCATTTTTACTAATAAATTCTAAAACCATATCTACACCTTCTTTGTTTCTTCTAAAAACTTATCATAATATTCTTGGATTTTACTATCTATAAACGGAAATTCATTTTTCTTCATCAACTCTTTTATTTCGTTGATGTTATATCTAAGAATTTTATCTATATCATCTCCATATTTATATTTTCTTTTATGATAGGCATATTCTTTAACATCGATTAATCTAATTGTGTTATTTGGATATTTTTTAATATCTAGATCGTAATCGATATATTTAATTTTATTTTTATCAATAATGTATGGTGAAGCAAGATTTACATAATATGTAATTCCACCTTTTTTAAGCATACCAATGATATTCCACCAGCGCTTTTTAAAAAACACCATTATAGCTGGTTCTTTTGTATACCAAATTCTAAAATCATGTTCAATAACTTTAACTTTTTTACTAGAAACGACAATGTATTCTTCCGTTTCTTCAACTACATAAGTTGAATCCCAAATACGATGCATTCTACCATCATGTTTATAGCCTTGAACTTCAATCCACTTTCCTTCAAGCTTTTCCATAATAGCTATACCTTCTATTTATTTTCTAACGAATCAAGAAAGTCTAAAACTAAATTTAAGTCTTTTTCGGTTCTCCTTAAAGTATTGATATTAAAATCAGATTCAACAGGTATATTTAAAAATTCATCGACATAGTCAATTCCAACAGTTGTATATCCTTCTCTAATTGAAACAACAACATCAATTAAAGTTTTATCAATTCTAAATTTTCTTAAAATACTTAAAGATTTTGATGTGAAATATTTTTTATAATGTTCATCATTTGAATAAACTTTATATTCATCATTTCCATCTACTAATTTTAAATCATCAATATCGTCAATTGGTTTAGATAATTCTCCACCGACAAGTTGGAATGTAATAACTTTATCTTTTTCAGTATAGTTATTTGGGAAAACATATAATTTTCCTAAAAACATTGGAGATGTTCTATTTTTAACTAAAATATTAGCAGCGATATCACAAGATGTTAAAGTTTTACCTTTATAATCTGCTTCAACATAATTTCTACTTCTAGAATCTTTGATGTTTTTATAAAGGTGTGCTTTAATAAATACTTGTGTATCTAGTTGGTTATTTGAAATATATTGAACATTACTAAATTTTTCATCTCTATAAATGTATTTAGCACTAACACTATATAATTGGTCAATATATGTATATGCTTTCTTTTGAAGATTGCTTTTATTAATTTTATTAACAACTACCATTGCAATAAGACCAGCAACAAAAACACCTAAAGCGATGTACATAATCCATGAATATTTGCTTTGTAAAACCATAGTTAAAACAAAAGCAGCAACCATAAAAACTAAAACAACACCAGTTGTGATGTAGTTAATCATCTTAGTTTTTTTAGTGTATTTTAAATAGACTGCTCTATTTTCGTTGATTTCTTTTGTTAATGATTCTTGATCAACTGTTACTGCTTCTTTCTTTTCTTCTTCTTCAAGCATAGCATTTTGATCAATTAAATTATTAATTTTTTCTTCTTTAGTTGGTCCTGAATCAACTGTTTCACTTACTTCTTGTTTTTCAACAGGTAAGTTTTCATCATACTTTTTAAATCCCATAAATAAATACTCCTACAACATTGTATGAAATAATTATAAACGAATTACTAACTTTATGTTAGTAATATATACC
>CAVDQJ010000068.1:0-2002 GCA_963611005.1 bacterium
AAATTGAACCTAAATTAGATTTTGAAAAGCATAATAAAAAATCAAAATTAGTTAAAACTTGAATATGATTTAAAAAAGTATTTTTAAAGGTTTTATCGATATCATCAACTCTATTTTTTAAATAATCAATTTTATTCATAATAAAATTATATCTTAATTTAAATTGAATAGTGAATAAAATGTGTATATAATTTAATATTATGAACAAAGGATTATTAATTATTTTAAGTGGACCTAGTGGAGTAGGCAAAGGAACCATTAGAAATTTCTTAATGGATGATAAAGATATCAATTTATCTTACTCGATTTCAATGACTACACGTTCTCCTAGAAATGGAGAAGTTGATGGAGTTGATTATTTTTTTGTAAGTCATGAAGCTTTTTTAGAAGCTATTAAGAAAAGAAAATTATTAGAACATGCTAAATTTGTAAACAATTATTATGGAACTCCTAAAGATTATGTAGAAGAATTAAGAAATAAAGGACAAAATGTTCTTTTAGAAATTGAAACAAACGGAGCTAAACAAGTTATTAAAAAGACTCAAAATGATGAAGGAAGAATTTCTATATTTTTAGTACCTCCAAGTTTAGAAGAACTTGAAAATAGAATCAGAGGAAGAAATACAGAAAACGATGAAACTATTAAAAAAAGACTTTCTAAAGCAAAAAGAGAACTTAAAAAACAAGATTTATATGATTATGTAGTTGTTAACAATACACCTGAACAAGCTGCAAACGAGATTATTGATATAATCAAAAGTAAAATGAATTAATGAAAATAGTTAGTGTTTTAGTTCAACATTCTGTTTTAAAAATAAATAATAATTTTTCTTATTTGTATGATGGAGATATAAAACCATTTACAAGAGTAGAAGTTTCTTTTAATCGACAACATAATCTTTTTGGATTTGTTACTAGTGTTAACGAAACAAGCTTATCAAAAGAAGAAATAGAAAAAGAATATGGTTATAAAATGTCTTTTATCGATAAAGTAATTGATGAAGAACCGATAATAAATGAAGAGTTATATTCATTAGCAAATAAATTGTCAAAATATTATTTTTATCCTTTAATTGGAGTTATAAAAACTATGTTACCTCCAAGTTTAAGACCTTTTTCGTATGCTAATAAAAAACCTGTTATTCATTATGTAGAATATTTTTCATTAAATAGAGATGCATTAAAAAATTATGAACTTAATACAAATGAGAAAAAAATAATAGATAAATTTAATAATTTAGATTATTTAATGAAAAATGAATTAAATAAAACCAAAGCATTAGAATCATTAATTAATAAAAATATTATTATTTTAAATAAAAAAGAAAGATATTCATATAATCTTATAAAAACATTTAATTACGAAGATAAAATCACTTTAACAAATGAACAAGAAGAAGCTTTTAAAACTATTTTAAACGGAGATGAAATGGTTTATTTATTAAATGGAGTTACTGGAAGTGGTAAAACTGAAATATATATTAGATTGGTAGAAGAAACATTAAAAAATAATAAAACTGCTTTAATTTTAGTTCCAGAAATTGGTTTAACTCCTTTGATGATTTCTAGATTTTTATCATATTTTGACAATAATATAATAGGGATATTACATAGCGGATTAACTGATTTAGAAAGATATGATGAATATAGAAAAATTAAAGATGGTAAAACAAAAATTGTAATAGGAACAAGAAGTTCTATATTTTCTCCATTAAATAATTTAGGATTAATTTGTATCGATGAAGAGCATGATGAAAGTTATAAACAAACAAGTGATCTACCTTATTTTGCTCATGATGTCGCATTATTAAGAGCTAAAACAAATAATGCAAAAGTTGTTTTAGGAAGTGCAACACCATCTATTGAAACTATGGCTAAGGCTAAAAAAGGTATCTATAAATTAGTAAATTTAAAAAATAGATATAATAATGCTAAAATGCCAAAAACATATTTTGTTTCAAGATGTGATTATAAATTATTTACTCATTCAACTATATTTTCT
>CAVDQJ010000069.1:0-16118 GCA_963611005.1 bacterium
TATAAAAATACTGTTACTAAATTACTATGATTTCTTAATATATAATCTGCACATCTTCCTACTATTACAAAAGATTCATTATTAGCTAATTCTTTAATTATTTCATTTTGTGCTATTAAAGAATCTTTATTAGCATCTAATGATAAATATGTTGTATATCCATCTTCATCACTATTATTATCTTTTACATATTTTTTATCTAAATTTCTTTTTTTAGCTTCTAAATATGTTAATTCTTTATCATAGAATTTAATATTTAATTTATCCGCTAATAACTTACCAATTACTTTACCTCTTGTACCATGTTCTCTTGATATAGTTATTATTAAGTTATTACCACTTATCTTATCATCTTCTAAAGTATTTATTTTCTTTTTAATAGCATCTTTTAATAAGAAGAAAGATACTATAGCAGTTAAAAATTCTGCAATAGGGAATGTCCACCAAACAATTGATGTTACTTGATTAGATAATGTAAATAAATATGCTACAGGAAATACAAATACTACAAGTCTTAATAAAGCAGTTAATAACGGTTTAAATGCATATCTTAAAGCTTGTAATACTCCTTGAACTGCTATTGAAAATCCCATGAATATATAACCAATTGATGCAATACGTGTAGCTGTTTCACATACTGAAATAAGTTCACTAGTACTATCTCCTGATAATGCAAATAATTTAGCTAATGGATTAGCTATTATTTCAAATAATATAGTTATAACTACTGTTACAATAAAAGTATCTAATATTCCATATTTAATACATTCTTTAGAACGTTTTTTATCTTTCATACCATAATTAAAAGACAATATTGTTATTATTGTATTAGATAAACCAAAACAAGAGAATAATGCTATTTGTTGTATCTTATAATATATACCAAATGAACCAACAAGTATTGTTGAATCAACATTTGCTAAACCTAATATAGCATTCATTCCTGCCATCATAACAGATAATAATCCTTGCATTAATGCAGCAGATATACCAATTGAATAAATACCTTTAATAATAGAGAATCTTGGTCTTAAATATTTTAAATTTCCATTTATTTCTTTATTTTTAAAATAATGTAATAACATAGCTATTAATAAAGATACAAATTGACCAAATATTGTAGCCCATGCAGCACCTTCTACACCTAAATTTAATGGGAATATAAATACATAATCAAATACTATATTTATAACTGCTCCAGATATTTGAGCAATTGTAGAATACATTGTTTTACCAGTAGATTGTAAAAATCTTTCATAAACTGTAAAACCTATAGATCCTAATGATAATGTAGAACATATCATCAAATAATTTCCACCCATAGATATAATTTCTTCATTTTTTGAAAATAAAGATATAAACCATCTTGATCCAAATAATCCAAATATTAAAAACACAACGTAAATACAAATAGCTAAAAATATACCATTTCCTGCTATTTTATTTACATTGTCACTATTTCTTTCTCCTAAATTTTTAGATAATAAAGCGTTTAAACCTACACCAGTTCCTACTCCTATAGCAATTATTAATATTTGTATAGGAAAAGCATATGTTAATGCTTCATTTGCTAATGCTCCATTTCCTTTAATATTGGCTACAAAAATACTATCTACAACATTATATAAAGCTTGTAATACCATCGATACAATCATTGGTAAACCCATTTTCCAAAATAATTTTCCTAATGGTTCTATAGCCATCTTATTTTTCTTTACTTCTTCCATATTTTCTCCCCTTAAACACGGGACTATTATCACTATTTTTTAAATAAAAAAGTGTAAGTCCATTCAATTGGACTTACACATTTCTGTAGCACATTGACTTAAAAATTATAAATAAATTTTAAAATAATTTCAAAATAGAATTTTATCAATATTCTAATAACAATATATAAATAATGGTGCGGGTAACAGGACTCGAACCTGCACGGTATTTGCCAATAGCTTCTAAGACTATCGCGGCTACCAATTACGCCATACCCGCACAACCAACCTTAAAATTTATTGTTTTAAGATTGTTTAATTATTATATATAAAATAGGATGATTTTTCCATAATAGGTATATAAATTTTTGAACTTAATAATCAAAAAAGTTTGTTATGTTTTATATACTAATACATCTAGTTTTAAATACTAGATTGGTAAAACAACCTTGTTTTAAAAACTAGTAAACACTTGACAAATATTTTTATAAATATTATATTTATAACGCCGTAAAAGGAGATTAGATTATGAATAGTAAATTTTTACGTGTTATCGCAGGTTCTATTGTAACTTCGATGATCGTAGGAGGAAGCTTATCAACATTGTATTTTATTAACTCAAATAACAATACTGCTGTTGACACAAACAACTTCGACGATGGCGACGAAGATGAAAACGAAAGAACAGAACAACAAATAGCTTTCGATAACGCAAAAGCAAAATTAGCAGAAAACTTAGCTTCTTCTAATTTAAAATTTAAAAACTTATCATTAAAAGTTGATGGATTAGGAAACAAAAACAGCAATCAACTTGTAATGAATTTTAATGGTGCAGCTGATTATAAAGCATTTATTGACACTAGAAAAGACAACGATTCATCAAATGATATCGTAGCTAAATTAACTGGTAATGTAAACTTAAAATATAACGAAGTATTAACCGAAAATTCAGTTAACACTATTCTTGATGAAAGTTTAACACTTAATTCAAATGGTAATGGAAAATTATATTTAGGTTTAAATTGGGCTGATTCAATCAATGGTGAAGAAGAAAGAGTTACTACTTATTCTATTAGTGGTAAATTCTTAAACGACGTATTAGATTTTGTTCCTACATTAGAAACATTATTAAACTACGATTTATCTTCAGTCACTTCTATTGTTGATCAAATTAAAGGTATTGATATTCTTCCAATGATTCCAGTAATCACTGGTGCTTTAATGTCTTTTTCATCTGATACTGATGAAAATCAAACACCTGTAGAAGATGGAAATGGTAATAAGATTTATACATACAACTTAGTTGTTAAAGAAAATTTATTATCATCAGTAGGAATTACTCAAGATATTAAAATCGTTTTAAAAGCTGACCAAAATGGTTTATTAAAATACATTGGATTAGAACCACTTACATTTAATGGAATCACAGTTACATTAAATAGTGATACTGATATGAGTTTAAATGATTCATATGTCAATAACGATTCAATGTCAGGAGATTATAACAATCTTGATTGCACTACTAACTTATTAACTACAGTTACTTCTTTAGTAAACGAAAAAACATTTAATACTAAGTTTAATTTATCTTTTAAAGAAGAAGTTAATGGTGTTAATAACGCTACTAAAGAAATTACAGGTTCTTTAAAAGGAAATTTAAAGAATGCTACTTCAATTAATAACGGAGCAATCTATGATATCCAATTAGGTGGAGAAAAAGATTTATATACTAAAGTTAATGTTAGATATGCTGATAATAAAACATACTTTAATGTACATAATAGTTTAGCTACTGGTTATTTAGCAGATTCTACTATCGATGATTTAGTTAAAAATATCGTTGGTACAGTAGATAATGAAAACCAAGATAAAGCTAATGAATCATTAGATGCAATTAATAATGTTTTAAAAGGTGAAGCAATTTACGATATTATAAATGGTAATTGGAACGCTTATAAAAAGATTATTAAAAACTTAACTATTGAAGGTGAACCTGATTCTAATTGCTACATGAACCTTGAAATAAGTGCTAAAGGCTTATATTCAAAATTATTAGATAAATCATTTACAATTCAATTAGATTTATCAAATGGTAAATTAAATAGTTTAAACATCATCGATTTACCTATCAATCAAACAAATGATACAGAAGGTAATTCACATATTAATTATGCAAGTTTCTCATTATCATTAAATGATTATGTTGAAACAGATATTGAATCTACATATGGTGATTTATCTACTTATACTAACTTTAAGATTGTTTCTCCAATCTACAATACAATTAGTAACATTGTAAAAGATAAAAAATTAGCTGCTACATATACTTTTGATTATACAAAAGCAAATACAACTACTCCTGTTGTTTCAGCTAGTGGAAATATTAATGCTGATTTAAACAATATCGATTCAATGGATTTTGGTGATAATGTAACATTTGATTCAGCAATTGATGTTGTTAGAGGTAAAAATCTTGGACAATATCAATTAGGATTAAATGCTAGTGTAAATGGTGTTCCTCATAACGCTACATTAACATATCAAAATCAAGGATTATACTTAGATTATTATGGTTATAGCGAAGCTAGTAGAACTAGAATGAGTTTAACTCAAGGTAAGATTTTTGATATCGTTGATTTTGCTACAAGTTTAACGAATAGCGATAATGCTTCTCAAACTTCTTTAGATTCATTTGAAAATATGGATTCTACATTAGAAGAATTATTAAATCTTACAAATGGTAAGATTTGGACTATTTTAAATAGTAAATATCTTGATGAATTAAAAGATTATGTAACTATTAGTAATGGATCAAGTGAAGATAGTGTTGTAGTTACTATTAATACTTCTTTATTTGATAAAGAAAATACAAATCCTGGTTCAATCAGTGTTGTTTTAGATACTATTGCAAAAGATGAAAGTTCACTTCTTGCAATAAGTGCATCATATGCTGATGATAATAATGGAATATTTAATTTCTCAATGAGTTTTACTGACTCATATGACTTTACAATTCCTGAGGCCGAAATCACTAATTACTATAAAGAAATGGATACAACTGTAGACAGTGTTTTAAACATTGTCAAAGGAGTATCTACTTCTTTTAAAGTATCTGGTGATTTGGTATCTCCCAGGCAATAACGAAGATACAACTAAATCAATAAGCCTTTCAGGTTGGATTAATAATACTGAAATCCCTACAAATGTTGATGGTAAATTAGAGGGTTCTTTTTCTGTTACTTCAGTATCTTCAGACAATACCTCTTCAACAAATACCATTCAACTTAAAAAAGAAAAACAAGATGATGAAAAATCTATTATAAAACTTCAATATAACGAATCAATTCAAGCTTATACATACGATACAAGTTTAGTTGGAGCTTTAAAAGAATTCAGTGAAATAACTGAATCTAATTTAGTTTATATATATGTAAAAGACTATCTTCCTTTAATTAAAGAAATATTAGGTAATACCGAAGATAAAGAAGCTACAGATTATAAACAAAAAGTATTAGATTTCATCAATACTTCTTCTTTTGATATTAAAATAGAGAATAGTGAAGCCTATGTTTTAGACTTCACTATTGCTCCAAATAGTGAAAAACCTACTAAAATGTCTATTAATTTTAATCCTAGTGATTCAACTAGTATTGTAGATGTTATTGTTAAAGACTTTACATATTCAAATTGTACAGGTAATGTTACATTCTCTTTACTTAAAGATTTTAACAATGATAATTCTACTTCTTTTAAGTCTACAGATGATATTGGATATGTAGATTTAACTACTCTTCCTTTATTGTTAAAGATGGGTATTAAAACTACAAATAGAAAGAAATACGAAATGGAAGGAACATTAAAAGCTAAAACTAGCGGATTAGCTACTTTAGTTATAGATGTTGATATCAATCCTACAGTTAGAGTTTATCTTAATGTTGGTGATTCTGTAGATGAAAATAACTTATTTACTATCGATGGATTAATTGAAATCGATTATACAAGTAATGTTAATGAAGATAAGGGTGCTTTAAGTACAAAAGGTACAAGAAAATATAGCAATATCCTTACTAAATACTATATAAAAGATACAGATGCTTATATTAAAAAAGATAAAACTCAATACCAATCAGATGGTTCAAGAAAAAATATTTTCTCAAGTTGGACATGGACTGATTATTATGTTACAAATGAAGATTACTATTTCTGTCATTTAGATCAAGCTACAATGGTTAGTGATATGTTATATTACATATTAGTGTTCTCACTTGAACAAAGTTCATTATATTCTTCTATTGAAAACTTAATGAGTGAAAATAGCGTTGATATGTCTAAAATATTAGATTACTTTAAATATTTTAAAGCTATTGAAAACGAAAATAAATTCCAAGCTAAAATGAATTTTGTAGTCTTAGATGTATATGCTGATTTATATTATCATAATGAAGAAGATGAAAACCAATACTTATTATCAAGAATTAATGCATATACAAACTTCAATATCGGTATTGCTAAAATTACATTAAATTTAGATGTTACAAATAATACTACTATAAGTAATACATTTAATACCAAGATGATTTCTACAGATTCTACAATAAGTGAATACGATCAATTCTTTAAAGATTGGGATAGTGATTCAAATACAAGTAATTTAAAAATAAGAACTGATAAAACAAGCGAAGATAGTAGCGTATATTATCACAAAGTTATTAAGTAAATAATAAACAAAAAAGAGATGTAAATAACATCTCTTTTTTTAAAAACCATATGAAATCCCCTATATTTTTATAAAATAAAAAGGAGCTTTAAAGAAGGTTTAATATGAAGAGGATATATTTTAAAGCTCCTAATTATTATTACTTTGAAGAAGATGCTTCTAAATCTAATTTAGAAATTTCTTCTTTATATTTAGCCATTTCATCACTATTAGCTAAGATAAAATGACCTGGTAAAATCTCTTGTAATGTTGGTTTTTCTTTAGAATAATCATGACATTCACTAGGATTATAAATAATTCTTTTTCTCTTCTTTTCAAGATGTGGATTAGGAAGAGGAATTGCTGATAATAATGATTTTGTATATGGGTGAAGAGGATGTTTAAATAATTCATCACTACTTGCTTGTTCAACAATTTCGCCAAAATACATAACAGCAATTGTATCACAGAAATATTTAACAACACTTAAGTCATGAGCAATAAATATAATAGATAAACCCATTGATTCTTTTAAATCATCAAGTAAGTTGATGATTTGAGCTCTAATAGAAACATCTAAAGCTGAAATAGGTTCATCACAAATAAGTAATTGAGGATTCATAATTAATGCTCTAGCTATACCAATTCTTTGACGTTGACCACCAGAGAATTCATGAGGATATCTATTAGCATAATCTTCAATTAATCCAACTCTATTTAATGCTTCAACAACCTTTTTATGATTTTCTTCTCTATTATGATATCCTTGAATTTGAAGACCTTCAGAAATGATTGTTTCAACAGTCATACGAGGATCAAGAGAATCGATAGGATCTTGGAAAATCATTTGCATTTCTTTTAATAATTCTTTATTAGGATGATTTCTATCATAATTTATTTGTTTAATTTTAGCTTTTTGAACTTTAACAATATTATCAGCATGTTCTTTTGCTTCTTTATATTGTTTTAAATACTCTTCGTGAGTAATTTCATTGTTCTTTAATTTAGCTTTTAAATCTTTTTTAGTTTGATGGAATCTTTTTTTAGTAAATTTAATTTCTTTTTCATTCCATCTACTACCTGCACCAACTCTATAACCTTTATAATAAACTGATCCACTAGTAATATCATAAAGTTTCATGATAGATCTACCAGTTGTAGTTTTTCCACAACCAGATTCACCAACTATACCAAATACTTCTTTTTCATGAACTTGGAAAGATACATCATGAACAGCTTTAAGCTTATATTTTTTAGGTCCTACACCAAAGAAGAAATATTGTTTTAAGTGATTTACAGATAAGATAATATGATTATCAACATATTCTTGTTTATAAGTGTATTTACTTTTTCTTCTATCACTCTTTTTATCATTATTTTCTTCAGCAACCTTTACTTCATCAATAAGAGCTTCATCGCTAGTAATAGGGTGTTCATTTAATTCATTTTCTTCTTCTAAAGAATCTAATTCTTTTTGAGTTTGAACTAAATTATTTTGTAAGATTTTATCATCACTTGCTTCATGAAATGAGGATTCAGTTAATAATTGAGTATCGATTTCATTTTGTTTATTTTCTTTTTCGTTTTTACTCATTTTTTGCTTCCTCCTCATCTAATTTTTTAGCCGCAGCTATTCTTTCTTGAACGATTCTAGGCATTTCTACACTAGGAGCATCTTCATGTAATAACCAAGTTGCAGCATAGTGAGTATCACTAACTTTAAAGTAAGGTGGCTCATATTTAAAATCGATTTCCATAGCATATTTACTTCTTAAAGCAAATGCATCTCCAATTGGAGGATATAACATATCTGGAGGTGTTCCAGGTATAGCTTCAAGTTTTTCTTTACTATTAACATCTGGAATTGATGATAATAATGCCCAAGTATATGGATGTTTTGGTTCAAAGAATATTTCATCTACTGTTCCATATTCTACAATCTTACCTGCATACATAACTGCAACTCTATCAGCCATATGAGCAACAACACCTAAATCATGAGTGATAAAGATACAACTAAGTTTTCTTTCTTCTTTTAATTTATTAATTAAATCAAGAATTTGAGCTTGAATTGTAACGTCAAGTGCAGTTGTAGGTTCATCACAAATAAGAATATCAGGGTTAGCAATTAAGGCAATTGCGATAACGATACGTTGTCTCATACCACCAGAAAATTCAAATGGATATTGTTTAAATCTTCTTTCAGGAAGAGGAATACCAACTTCTTTCATAACTTGAAGAGCCATCTTTTTAGCATGTCTTCTAGAAATTTTATTCTTATTAGAATACTCTTCTTTAGTTTCAGCAATCTTTGCTAATAATTCATCTTTTTCATTATATAAAGCAGCTAATTCTTCATTAGGAATTTCAATTAATTTTAATTCGTTATCTTTACTAACTTTAGAAACATTAACTTCTCTATATTTATTTTTAATCTTTTCAAGTTGAATTTTAATTTTAACATTTTCATCAACTATTCTTCTAATTTCAGCTAATTCTTCTTCACTAAGTTTAGCTTCAGCTACATCAATTTTAGCATCGATATCTACTAGTTGATGCGCTAAATCAGTAAGAATTTTATTTTCTTCTTCTTTTAAGGAAGCTTTATATTCGTTTGTTTTTGTTTTAGCAAAAGCTTTTTTAATCTTTAAATCTTCTTTTAATGCTGGAGAATATTTCTTTAAAGATTTTTTAGATTCAACGATTAATTCTTTTAAATCATTATTTCTAATATTAAATACTTCTTCATAATCTTCAGCTTTTAAATATTCATGAGATAAATGTTTAGAATATAATCCAGTTAATGATGTTAATCTTTCAATTTTCTCATTATTAATTCTTTCTTTTAAAGAGCTATCAAATTTATTTTCTTTCAATTTCTCTATTAAAAGTCCATTGCTTTTGATTCCATTAGTTAAAACTCTAGTAGCAAATTCTAAATATTCTTTTACTTCTTTATTAATTTTAATAACTTCATCTTTAGCATTTTCAAGATTAGACATAGTAACATTGTACTTATCTAATTCTTTTTCATTTGTAGAATCTTTTAATGAAGCAACTTTATTAGCTTTTTCTTCACATGAATCATATTCTTTATATACTTTTTTAAATCTTTTTAATAATTTGTTATTAGAATCTATTTCTTCTTTTGCTTTTTTAATTTCAAAAATAGAATTAGATTCAAGATTTCTTAAAGCACATAACTCATCTGCAATAATATCTTCATAATACTTTTTAATAACATTTCTATTAATTAAAGTAGCTTCCATGATTTGTTTTCCTACTCTCATTGTAGGATTTAAAGCAGATAATGGATCTTGGAAAATCATTCCAATTTTATGACCTCTAATTCTATGGAATTCTTCTTCAGAGACTCTAACTAAATCTTCGCCTTCATAAAGTATTTGACCATTTTCAATAATAGCATTAGCACTACTAATACCAATAATAGCTTTATTTGTAACGGATTTACCTGATCCAGATTCTCCAACTATACAAAGTGTTTCACCTTTATATAAATCAAATGAAACACCTCTAACAGCGTGGACTATACCTCTATCAGTCTTAAAGGAGACAACTAAGTCTTTTACAGAAAGTACTTTTTCTTTATTTTCCATAACTATTCTCCTCCTTTAAGTGATGGGTTAAATGCATCACGTAATCCATTACCAAATAGGTTAAACGATACAAGTAAGAATGCCATAATAACAGTAGGTATTATCAATAAGTATATTGTATACCCTTCAAATATTGATGAGTTTTCATATAAGATAACACCAAATAATAATTCATTCTTTAATCCTAATCCTAAATAAGCAATACTAGCTTCACTATAAATAACACTAGGTATCATTAATATAGATGAAGTAATAATTGTACCTAATGAGTTAGGTAAGATATGTCTAAAGATAAGTCTAGGAGATTTAGCACCTAATGTTCTACTAGCTAAAACATATTCTCTTCCTTTATATCTATAGAATTGTGTTCTAGTTCTAGCAGCTACACCCATCCATCCTGTTAAGAACATAGATATGATGAAAGCTAACATATCATTGTGTAAATGTAATAAACATAATGTAATAATTGCAATGGATGGTAATCCACTAACAATATCACAAATTCTTTCCATTACAATATCAGTCCATCCACCAAAATAACCTGAGATAGATCCCCAAATAACACCGATAATAATGTTAATACCAGCACAACCAAATGCGATTAATAAAGATAATCTTAATGATTGAGCTGTAGTTTTTAAATAATCTCTACCATAGTTATCTGTACCTAATAAATATTTTGGTTTAGTAGGATATCCTAAATATTTATATTGAGATATTTCACAAGTTACAGTATATCCTGAATATCCTTTATCAATTTTAGAATATTTAGGTTCACCTTCTTGAGAAATTACACTAACAATTGGATTATTACTATCATCAAGTGATTGATAACTTGATATTCCTTCAAGTGGATTATATTTAATATATCCATTATTAATCCATTGATTGATCTTATATGAAGAAATAGAAATAGTTTTAATTCCATAACAATCTTCATAAGGATCATATAAGAATGTAGCTTTAGCAAATTTAACATTTAAAGCAGTTCTAGAGAAATTTTTACCTGTCCAATAAGCAGGGTTATCAATTCTAGTAATAGTACCTGTTTTATTAATCTTTTGTTCTTGAATAATATTGTTATTTGCATCTACAATAGAACGTTTTGTAATATCATCTTCAGTATTTGTATCTGTAGTAGTAATATTTAAATTTTCAATTAAAATATCACTTCTTTTTGAATCTGTAGATTCATTTAATACATCGATATTAATTGAAGCTTCATCAAGATTAGTTAATCCATATTTATTTTTCATGATATCACTAACATTTAATGTATCACTACCTTCTTCATCTTTACTATATTTAACATCTACAAAGTTTGTATATGTTTCTGTAGCATCAGTAAATACATTAAATGAAGTATCACTACCTGTTAAAGGATAATAAGTTTTATTTCCTGCACTATCTTGTGTAATTAATGAAATTCTATATTGACCTGCTTTATATGTATCAACATATGGTTTAACAAATCTATATGTAATTGAATAATCATAAGTAAAATCAAATGAATATTTATATGAATAATAATCGATAATCTTTGATGTGTTTGTATCAAAATTAGTTAAATTGATATATCCACCTTTACCATATGTACCAGTTTGATCAGCAATATATTCAGTTACATCTAAGTTCCTAATGGTTCTCATCTCAAATCCAGCAGGAGTTTTATTATCTAAATCGTAAGGAACACCTTCTTTTTTGATAGTACCATCCCAGAAACCATTTGCGTTATCAAATAGTTTTGGAGGTAAAGCTTTTTCACTAGTAATTCCATCTGGATTTAATAAGTGAGTTGTAGAAACATCATAACAACCATAACTTGGCATACAGATTGGAATAAAGATAGCACCTAATATAATTAAACCTAAGATACTTCCTCCAAAAACTGCAGGTTTAGATTTAACAAATCTTTTCATAGCGTCTTTAAAGAATGTTACAGGTTTACCTTTTCTTTTTTGTTCAAATACTCTTTTTTCGTTTTTGACAAATGAGAAATCTTCTTTACCGATTTCTATTTCTTGAGGGTTAGATAAGCTATCTAAGTATTGAAATTTTTTCTTTTCTTCACTCATAATTACTTAGCCCCCATTCTAATACGTGGATCAATAAATCCATATGAAATATCAACTAAAACGCTAGAAGCTAAACCTATAATTGTGTAAAAAGCTGTGTTAGCCATAAGTAATGTATAGTCTTTTGCAGAATATGCATTCATATAAATATTACCAACACCTCTAATGTTGTATAGGTTTTCAAGAATCATACTTCCACCCAAAATTCCTATAAATTCAGCAATAATCATAGGAACAACAGGAACCATTGAGTTTCTTAAAGCATGGTGAACAATTGATTGTCTTCTTGTTAAACCTTTAGTTCTAGCAAGTGTTAAATAATCACTGCTCATAACTTCACAAAGTTCAGCTCTAACAAAACGAGCAAATCCTGCAATAGTTCCTATTGAAAGAGCCATAACAGGAATAATTAACGATCTAACATGTTCTCCATAAGTTGCGTTTTCATCAGCAAATCTAGTAGGTAACCATTTTAAGTTATAACCAAAGAATAAGATTAAATACAAAATAGTAATAAAGGAAGGTAATGCAATAATGATCATAATTAATGTATTAATAATATGATCGATTGGTTTGTCTTTATTTAAAGCAGCGACAATACCAATAAGAATACCTAATGGAACTGCAATTAATATAGATATTAAGTTTATCTCAATTGTAACAGGTAATTTAGATAAAATTACATCCATAACGGGTTGATTTACGTATAAACTACTGGAAACACCCCAATCCCATTTAGTTATAATGTTTCCAATCCATTGGAAATATTGTTCCATGACTGGTTTTGAATAATAATAATAGAATATTGCACTATCACCAACTTGATAGCTTCTATTTCCTAAAAGTGTTCCTAATTCAGGATGCTCTTCTGTAAAACGCAAAACATAACCTAAGTTATATTGTTTGTTTAAATAATCAGCACAAGCATTTTTACCTGCAGCAATAGGAACATCTAATGGCAATGTTTTATACAAAATAAATGTTAAGCTTAAAACAATAAAAGCTGTAAAAAGAACTAAAATAAGTCTTTTCATAATATACTTTGCCATTTTTCTCCCTCCTCTTCATCTTCTTTATAAATAGCGATAAAACCATCTAGTTTCCTAAATGGTTTTATCTTTTAATAAATATTTAATTATGTGTTAAATCATTAAGCAACTGGATTTAATGAATCGTAATCAATTCTACCAAATTCATCTAATGTTACACCTTCATCATATCCGTAGAAGATACCATCTAATGAATAGTATTTTCCATTATATGTAATATATGATGATGGAATATTTGTAACTAATGCATGGTGGATTGTTAATCCGTATGATCTATTATATGATTCCCATAAACCAGTTTCTTGGAAGACTTCATATTCGCCACCACTAATTGAAGCTTGAGCGATATCATATTGTCCTAAAGCAACTTTAGCATATGCATTCATATAATCACCTGAACCACTACCTTCATATGTTTGTTCAAATTCCAATTGAATTAATGGACTACCATTTTCACACCAATCTGAATTTGATAATACAGCTGTTTTAAATGTATCAGAAATTGAGTTAAAGATTGATGTACCTTGATAGTTAACCCAAACTTGTGATTGCCAGTTAACATTAATTTTAATTGTTGTAGGATTACTTGCAGTTCCTAATTCATAGTGTCCAGCTTCAAGTTCTTCGTAGATAGCTTCTCTAAAGTATTCGATACCTTTTGTGTTACTATTTGTTGGAACACCTGTAGCTCCATAAACTTTTGTAACAGCATTTCTATGAGCATCTGTATCATTATAGCTTTCACTAGCTTTTGGAGTCATCTTATTAACATTACCGAAGTAATCTGAATAACCTTTTCTACCATAGTTAGCTGCAAATGTATCTCTATCATAACCACAGTTTAAACCTTTTTGGAAGTTATGGTTACCCATAATTGGTTTAACTTCCCAATCATCATCAAAGTATGCAGTTCTAAGTTCCTTATCTCCAGCTGATCCAAGTGTTAAATCACCCCAGACACCACCAGCTGTAGCATGAGCATCAAATTCTTCTCCACCATATAAGTAATCATAGTCAACAGCATTTAAACAGTTAAATGAAACACCGTTTTTCTCACCTGTATCTTCGATATGAATTGTTAATGGATCTTCTTTTAATTCATCAAGTTTACTTGATGGAATTGTACCTGAATCAACATAACCATCAGTAAATTGTCTCCAAGCAAGAGTTTGATCTGCGTCTTGGTCTAATGCAGTATTTTTAGTATAGACATAACCTTCAAGTTTATAAACATCTCTACCTGCTGAGTCTTTCTTTACCCACCAATCTGCATTTCTTTTAAAGACGATTTTATTTTCATTACATTTTTCTAATACATATGGTCCAGTTGATAAGACGTTATCTTCAACTTCACTACCATCTTTTGTATCTTTTGTACCGTATTTTTCTTTACCAGTCTTTAAATTACCATTTCCTAATGTATCTTGAATAAATGATAAAGGCATAAATCCTTGTTTATTTAATCTATAAGCTGCAAAGTCGCTTGTACATGCGTTTTGGAATTCAAATATAAGAGCATTGTCATCTCTATCAAGTTTAATTCCAGGGAATGCAGCTAAGAATTCTTCAACTGTAACTTTTCCTGATGCAGGAGCTTCTGCTGTAGATGCATAATATTCATCATCACCAACAAATGTACTTAATAATTGAGAAACGTTAGCACATCCAACCCATTGAGTATATTCAAGAATATATGGAGTTAAATAATCTTCAAGAGCAACAGCTTGTCCATCATAAGCAGAACCATTCTTTGTTCCTAAATTTCTATATTTAATTGTGTCTGTATTAACTTTAACTTTCCATTTAGTATGTAAACCATTAGCAGCTTCACCAGTTAATTCATTTCCATCATCATCAAGAGGAATAGGTTCAGCAGTTCTTGCCATAGCAGCTGTATATTCAGCTGAATCATTTGAATTTAATAATTGTTCAAATAATGGAGCATTGAAGATTGACCAATAATCACTAACGCCTGTACCTGTTGAGTTAAAATAGTTTAAACTGTTAGTTTGATTTGAGTTTTCACTATGGTAATAACGTTTCCATTCTGATTTAGTTTCTTGAGGGTTATCTGCATTTAAATAACCATAAGCACTAATTCCAAATCCATATCCTGGAACATATGAAGAACCATACCATTTTCCATCTGTACTTCTTGAGTTAACAACTCTACTTGCGATTTGTTGATAACCACCATATGACCAGAAGTTCATACCAGCTAAACCTGTTTCAAGAGCTAAAGCTTCAGCTCCAGAGAATGTTGATTCAAGTTCAGCATTTGTTAAACCACTTAAATCTTGTTCACCTGTAGCAATTGATCCACTTGGAACAACTGTTAAAGCAAATGAAACTTTATATGATTTTGTTTTGCCTTGAGAATCTTTTCCAGTAGCAACACAATAAACTGTAAATTCTGTTTTTTCTGTAACTGTAGGAAGAGTAACTGATCCATCTTCAGCGATTTTAACTGCTGTTGTTGGAGCACCTTGAGCATCTTCTACTTCCCAACTAATTGTACTATTTTTTGGAGCTTGATAAGCATGAGCTACAACTCCAGTATATCCACATTCAACTAATGATTGTTTTGATGTAGTTAATAATTCAGTTTCTCCATTCATTTCTTTTGTTAAGTAAGCTTCAAAATATGAGCTTGCTTCAATTGTACCAACTACAGGTGTTACAGGAGTTTCTCCTCCACCACAAGAGACAAGTCCACCAACTGAAAAGGCTGCGACTAATCCTAAAAATGATAAAACATTAAGTTTTTTTCTATTCATAAATTTCCCTCCTAAAATATATCAAATTATTTCATATCTTTTAGTAAGTTCCGGACTAATCTAACTAAAAGATAAATAGTATTTTAAACACGCTTAAAAAATATAAAAGCAAATATTTAATTTCTTAATACAAATTTAATATTGACAATAAAGTCAATCATTTTTTATATATATTTTTGTCTATTTTTATCAAAATTA
>CAVDQJ010000070.1:0-4946 GCA_963611005.1 bacterium
ACATAAAGTAGTTCCAGTTAGTATTAATTTATCTAGAAGACATTTTGAAAATTCTGATTTCTTTATTTCTTATAAACATTTATTAAATTCATATAAAATCGATCCTTCGCTTATTGAATTTGAAATTACTGAATCTATTATTTTAAATAATGATATCGATTTAAATGTATTTATTAAAGAAATTCATGATTTAGGTTGTAAAGTAGATATTGATGATTTTGGTAGCGGTTATTCTAACCTTGCTTTAATTACACAAGTTGATTTTGATGTTATTAAATTAGATAGAAAATTATTATTTGGTAAAAATAAAGAATTTGATAGCAATTGTAAAAGAGTCCTTCAATCCGTTATTTATTTAAATAAAAATAATGGAAAAACAATAGTTTGTGAAGGTGTAGATACAAAAGAACAAGTTGATTTCTTAACTCAAATGGGTTGTGATTATATTCAAGGATTCTATTACTGTAGACCAATTAATAGAATGGAATTTGCTGATTTATTAGATAAAGACAAAAAATCAGATAAATAACAATTTTTGCTTGATAAATATAAGTAAAATTTGTATATTATACAGGTACTCATTTCTTAGTAATCGAATCTCCAACGTTTACTTTGAATAGAGCGTATTAATTGAAAGGAGAAAAACAATGGCTTTAAGTAAAAACACAAAGAGCGAAATCGTTGCAAATTATGGAAAAACTAAAGTTGATACAGGTTCTGTAGAAGTTCAAGTAGCTTTATTAACAGAAAGAATCAAATCTTTAACAGCTCATTTAAAGAAAAACGATAAAGACGCAGTCGCTAGACGTGGTTTATTAATTCAAGTTGGTAAAAGAAAATCTCTTCTTGCTTATTTAGAAAAAACAGACAGAGATGCTTATGCTAAATTAATTGCTAAACTTGGTTTAAGAAAATAATAGTTTATAGTGAAATTAATAAGAAAAAACTCTATAATATATAGAGTTTTTTTATTGGTATTTTTATGGAAAAAGCGTTTGATTCAACTAAGAAATATAAAAAGTATTTAATTTTAGGCCCAATGTTTAAAGTCATTGAAGTTATTTTTGAATTATTAACTCCTTTTTTAATGAAATATATTGTTGATACAGGATTAAATAACGCAATTAATTATGGTAATTATAATCACATTATAATTCCTGGATGTATTATGATTTTATTTGCATTACTTGGATATGGATCAACTTTAATTTGTCAATATTTTGCTAGTATTGCATCTCAAGGAAGTGGTACTGATTTAAGAAATAGAGTTTATAGAAAAATAATGTCTTTATCTACAATAGATTTAGAAAAATTAGATAAAGGTAATTTAATGAATAACTTAACTAATGATGTCAATAGATTTCAATTAGTTATAGCTTTACTTATTAGACTTGTTATTAGAGCTCCTATTCTTGTTGTAGGTTCTTTAGTATGTGCTTTTATAATCGATTGGAAAATAGCATTTATTTTCTTAGCTATTGTTCCTATGGTTGTAGGTATTTATTTTATTGTTTTAAAAGTATCTAGTAAACAATATTTAAAAGTACAAAAAGAAAATGATAAGATTGTTAGTAAAGCAAATGACTCTATTAATGGTATAAGAGTTATTAAAGCTTTTAATAATGAAGAAAAAGAAATAGATGAATATAAAGTATTAACTAATAATTATTATAAGGAAAGTAAAAGAGCTATATTTGTTAATGAATTGATTAATCCATTAGCTATGTTTGTTGTTAATATCGCTATTATTGGTGTTATTTTATTATCTTCTTATTTAATTACAAATACTGTTGATCCAAATAATTTCCCTTTACTTAAAGGTGATGTTGTAGCTTTAATTTCGTATTTAAATCAAATCTTATTGGCTTTAATTGTTGTATGCAATTTAATTGTTAATTTAACTAAAGGATTTGCTTCTACTCAAAGAATTGATACTTTATTAAATTATGAACCTACTGTTAAAAATGAAGGAACTATTAAAGATGTTAAAATTAATAACGGGGATACACTAGTTTTATTAAAAGATGTAGGAGTTTCTTATAATAATAAAAATTATGTTGTTTCTAATATAAATTTTGAAATTAAAAAAGGTGATACAGTAGGTATAATTGGTGGAACTGGTGCAGGAAAAACTACAATTATTAAACTTATTGAAAGATTTTTAGACGCTAATAAAGGTGAAGTAATTTATAAAGGAAATAATATAAAAGATTACGATTTAATATCATTAAGAAACGAAGTAAGTTTAGTTGATCAAAAAGCTTCTTTATTAAATGGAACAATTAAATCTAATATTTTAATGGGTAAAGCTGATGCAACTGATGAAGAGATTATAAATGCTTTAAAGCAAGCAAAAGCATATGAATTTGTATCTAAATACGATGATACAATTAATCATCCTGTTAAAGAAAATGGACGTAATTTTTCTGGTGGACAACGTCAAAGACTTTCAATCGCTAGAAGTTTAATTAAAAATAGTGAATTATTAATTCTTGATGATTCTACTAGTGCATTAGATTATTTAACTGATAAAGAAGTTAGAAAAAATATTAAAGATATGAGTATAACAACATTGATTATTTCTCAAAGAGTATCTTCTCTTTCGGGATGTGATGAAATATATGTTATGGATCATGGACAAATTGTTGATCATGGTACAAATGAATATTTAATGGAAAATTGTACAATTTATAAAGAAATTTATGAATCTCAAGTGAGGAATAAATAATTATGAAAGACATGAAGAGATTATTGAAATATATTGGAAAATATAAAGGATTATTAATCCTTGCATTATTCTTTGCTTTAGTATTTGTTTGTTGTGATGTTTTGCTTCCTTTTTATAGTGGAAAAAGTATTGATATATTAGCTGAATTTATTAAATCATCAATAAATGGTGATGTTGTTAATGGTAGTGAAACATTTAGAAGTATCTTTATTTATGTAGGTATAATGTCGCTTCTTGTAATTTTACTTGTATCATTTAATTATGTATTTGATATTTGTATTGGATTAATAACTGAAAATATTACTAAAGATATGAAAAATGATATCTTTAAAAAGTTTAATACTGTAAGTGTTAATTATATTGATTCACATACACATGGAGATTTAATTTCTAGATTAATTAATGATGTTGATAATGTTTTAACTGGAATTAATGGATGTTTTAAATCTTTTTATCAAGGAGTTATTACAATTATATTTACAATTGCATTTATGTTTTATCTTAACTGGATTTTAGGTTTAATTGTTTTATGTTTAACTCCATTTGGATTTTTAGTATCTTATAAAGTTGCTAAATCTGTTTCAAAAGATTATAAAAAACAAGTTAAGATTCAAGGTGAAGTAGGTGCTAAAATCTTAGAAGATTTAAATAATATTAATGTTATTAAATCATTTAATTATGAAGAAAAATCTTTAAATGATTTTTATGAAATTAATGATAATTTATATGTTGTTGGTAGAAAAGCTCAATTTTCATCTAGTTTAATTAATCCTTCAACTAGAATTATTAACAATACAATATATGCAATATTGTGTATTGTAGGAACAATACTTTGTGTTATTAGTTACAATAATGGAAATATGTTATTAGGTGCAACATGTTCAATTGGTGTTATAACTTCATTTTTACAATACGCAAATAAATTTGCTAAACCATTAGATGAAATGTCTTCTTGTATTGGAGAAATTCAACAAGGATATACTTCATTTAAAAGAATTAATGAAGTTTTAAATACTCAAGATGATATTGATGAAGGAACAAAAGAATTTAATGAATTAGTAAAAGAGATAGGATTTAATAGGGTTTTCTTCTCATATGTAGAAAATAGACCTTTAATCGAAGACTTCTCTTTAGATGTTAAAAAAGGTACAAAAGTAGCAATTGTTGGACCTACTGGATGTGGTAAAACTACAATGATTAATTTAATCATGAGATTTTATGATCCAAAGAGTGGTTGTATTGAATTTAATGATGTTTCAAGTATGGATTTTAAAAAGAAAGAGATTAGAAAGCATATTGGATTAGTTCTTCAAGAAACTTGGATTTTTAAAGGAACAGTCATGGATAATATTAAATATTCTAAAAAAGATGCAACCGAAGAAGAAGTAATTGAAGCTGCAAAAGAAGCTAATGCATATAGTTTTATATCTCGTTTACCTGATGGATTTAATACCATGATTAGTGATGATAGTGGATTAAGTGCAGGTGAAAAACAACTTATTACAATTGCTAGAGTTATGCTTGCTAAACCTGAAATTGTTATTTTAGATGAAGCTACAAGTAATATTGATACTCGTACAGAAAAGAAAATTGTTAAGGCTTTTAATGTATTAACAGAAGGTAGAACTTCATTTATTATCGCTCATAGATTATCTACAATTATAAATAGTGATATTATTATTGTTATGAAAGATGGACATATTATTGAAACTGGAAATCATAATGAATTAATGGCTAAAAATGGTTTCTATTCTAAATTATTTAATGCACAATTTGAAAATTAGTTATGGCTTTAATTTCTTTTAATAATGTTACAAAGTATTATGTTAATGATTTAATTTTAGATCATGTTACTTTTAGTGTTAATAAAGGTGATAAAGTTGCTTTAATTGGTAATAATGGAGCAGGAAAAACTACTATTTTTAAGCTTATTTTAAAAAATGAAGAACCTACTTTACTACCTAAAGAAGATAAGCCTGGAGATATATCAATTTTAAATGGAACAAGCGTAGGATATCTTGATCAAAACGCGATTAAAAATGTTGAAAATACAGTTCATCAAGAATTGCTTGAAGCTTTTAAAAAAACATTTGAAATCGAAAAAGAATTAGAAGAAGTTACAGAAAAAATTAATACCAATCCTAATGATGAAATTTTATTAAATAAATATGATGAATTATTAAAAGATTATCAAAAAGAGAGGGGATATACGTACGAA
>CAVDQJ010000071.1:0-2327 GCA_963611005.1 bacterium
AAACAAACGAATTTTTTTTTTTTTTTTGTGCAACAATCGAATATAAAGATAGTTATCCTTATGTTGTTGTTGAATTAAGTGATAATGGTGATAAATTTAAAGAACTTTATGAAAAAGCTAAAGTTGACGATTCAAACGAAAACGGAGGAAGTGGATTAAATCACACTAAATTAGAAGCTGATGATGAAAGTTCTGAAGAAACTGAAACTGCAGCTGAAAATAAAATTTATATCTTAAACGATTGGTTAGAAGGTTTATCAATTAAAGATTATGTCGATAATAAAGAAACTAATAATCTTGCTAAAGATCAATATTATAAACACGTTTTATTTGAATTCGATGCTACAAATCCTAGTAGTTTCTATTGGGATTGGGATAGTAGTGATGCTTCAAAAGAAGATAACTATAAAAAGATTTATTTTGGTGGATACGAAACAAATAGTTCAAAAACTGAAGGTGGAAACTATGGAACTGCATCTACAACTCAAAGTAACGCTTATATGAAATCTTTGATTTGGGTCAATATTTTCAATAGTTCTACATATGATTATCAAATTACTTTATTAAATTCTTCATATGTCAATACAACAATGAATAATTCAGTATCTCCAATTTATGAATATTTAGTTTTCATGAATAATGTTGAGTTCTCTACATTGTTAATTGCTACATTATGTGGTATTGCATTATTACTTCTTGTTTATTTATTAAACTTTGGAATTAATGGTTTAGGTGGAACAATTGCTACTGTTGGAACCGGATTAATTACTTTAGCTTTATTTAATTTATTAGGTGTTGAATTTAATATTGGTGCAATTATTGGTATAGTTGCTACTGTATTTATTTCTTTATTTACATCAATGGCTTTATTCTATAAGACAAAAAAAGAAATTTATTCTGGTAAAAACTTTAAAAAGGCTTATCAAGATGGTGGTAAAAAAGGTTTCTGGATTGCTTTAGATGGCTCAATTGTTGGTATTCTTGCTGGATTTGTTGCTTATTTAATTCCAAATAGCGCAATTTCTTCATTTGGTATCTTCTTAATTATTGGATCAGTTATTAATTTAATTGTTGTCGGTTTAATTCTTCGTGGTATCAGCTGGTTTGTTTATAATTCAAATTACATCGCAAAGAAACCTAAATTATTATCTTTAGATAAGAATTTAATTCCAGATTTATCAAAAGACGAAGCTCCAAAATATTTTGAATCATTTAAATATAAAACAAATAAGAAAACTGTTTTATCTACATCAATTGTAAGTGGTGTTATTACTGTTGCTTCAATTGCTGCTATGATCGTATTTTCAACAATAAGTGGTAGTGTATTAAATACTCCAACTAATGAACAATCTAGTGAAGTTTATATCACTCAAGTTCTTCCTTCAAGTTCTACAGGAAAAGCTGAAGATTATGTAAACGATATTAAACAAAACTTTGATTTACACTTTGCTAGTGATAAACAAGGTACAAAATTAATTAAAAATCTTGATGTTGATTATTATTATTTCACTTATAAAAATAACAATACAACAAAGTATGAATTTACTTATAAGATTACTTTAGATGGATCTTATGATGAAAATAACTCAAAAGTTTGTTATAGAAATGACGCTGTAAATGGTACTTTTGAAGAAACAGTTGTAAAAGAAGCTTTTGCTGATTATGTAACTTCAGTTATTGGTATGAACAGCGTTGATGAAGAAAATATTTCTGTTAAAAAAGTTTATGAAATCGATAATTCCAGTTATATTAATTACACATTGATGTATGTTGGAATTTCATTAAGTTTAATCTTTGTATACTTCATTTTAAGATATGGTATCAATAGAGCATTAGTTTCATTATTATTGAATGCTGCTTTATCTTTCTCTACATTAGGTATTTTCAGCTTAATTCATGTTTCTGTTAGCGCTGTTATTGCTTTAGGTGTTTTATTAACAGTTGTCTACAATTCATTAATTTACATTGTTTTCTTTGTTGGTGAAAAAGAAAAATGGAAAGAAAATAGAAAATTGTTTAAAACTGATTTAGCTGCTAGATATGAAGCATATGAAAACACAAACAATGTTGACTATGCATTTATCAAATATACTGCATTAATCTGTGGATTCCCTGTAATTTCATTATTATTCGCTTCATCAATTAATAAGATGTTAGTAATCTTAATATTTGTTGGCATGATTATTGCTCTTCCTGTAATTAAGAATTTAAGTTTAAGCGGTGAAAAACTTTTAAATAAAGGTTTTACAAATTTAACTAAAAATGTTAAGTTCTCAAAGAAAGAGAAGAAGAACAAATCATCTGAAGATGAAGGACCAGAAGAAGCT
>CAVDQJ010000071.1:2337-4676 GCA_963611005.1 bacterium
ATTATTTTATCGCCTTTCTTTTTATTAAATTATGGAAACGTTTTTAGAAAAATTATTAAAATATTTCAATTTGTCAAATGATGAATATTCTTTGATGTGTGAAGAACCAAATTTAGAAAAATTAGGTTCACCATATGATTTTTTAGATATTCAAAAAGTTAGTGATTATATTAAAAATTCTATAGATGAAGGTAAAAAGATCTTAATTTATGGAGACTATGATTGCGATGGAATAATGTCTACATCGATTATTTTTAATACTTTGAAGCAATATAAAAATTACAAATGTGGATTCTATATTCCAAATAGAGAACTCGACGGATATGGCTTAACTAAAGCTAATATTGATAGATTTAAATCATTAAATTATGATTTGATTATTTGTGTTGATAATGGAATTACTTTACTTGATGAAATCGATTATTTAAATTCTTTAGGAATGAAATGTATAGTTATGGATCATCATACTCCTTTAGAGACTTTACCAAATGCAGAATATATTTTACATCCTTCTGTTTCTAAATTTAGTGATATTAATATAAGTGCAGGAGAAGTTACATATTATTTTAGCAGAGTATTTTTAGAGCGTAATGATGATTATTTATTAACATTAGCGATGATATCAACATTAAGCGACATGATGGAATTAAAAAAACATAATCGTGAATTGGTTAGGTTAGGTTTAAAAGCATTAAATGAACATAAATACGAAAATATTTTATTATTAATGAAAGATAAAAATGTAATTACTGAAGATAGTTTATCAATGTATGTTATACCTAAAATTAATGCTATTGGTCGAATTGCTTTAGATAATTCTTTATTTAATATTGTTAGATATTTTACAACAGACACAACACAAGATTATCAAAATAGAGCATCTTGGATCGAAAGTGTTAATTTAAAACGTAAAGAATTAGTAAAAGAAGCTTATTTAACTGAAAATTTAAAGAATGATAATTATTCAATTGTTGGTGTTTTTAACATTAAAGAAGGCTTATGTGGTTTATTAGCTAATAAATATTTAGAAGAATATAATAAACCTACTGTAATCTTTGTTAAAGCCAAAGAAGAAGGTGTTTTAAAAGGTTCTATCAGATCCAAAGATGGTTTTAATGTAATTAAGGCGTTTGAATCTCTTGATGATTTATTGTTATCACATGGTGGTCATTCTTTTGCTGGAGGATTAACTATTAAAGAATCTTCGTTAGAAGAATTTAAAAGAAGATTTGATGAACTCGCTAAAGAATATTCTTTTAAAGAAGAAGTGAAGAACACTATAACTTTAAATTTAAATGAAATTAATTTAAAAAATTATGATATATTAATGAGTTTTTCTCCATTTGGATATGGAAATGAAAAGCCTTCTTTTGTAATTGATTCCTTTAATACGAATATGTTTACATATAATAAAGATCATAAACATATAATTACTAATATTGGAATAAATTCAAGTCTTGTCTATTTCAATTTTTCTGAAGATATTGTTTTAAATAAAAATGTGAAATTATTTGGAAAAATGGAGTTAAATGTATTTAATAATAGAAAAAGTGTTCAATTTATAGTTAAATCATTTGAAAAAAACTAATCGAGGTTTAAAATATTATATATGAGTGAAGAAAAGAAAGTTTTAAAGCCTAATGGCGGTTATCCAATGCATTCATTTGAAGATATTAAGGAACTTTATAGTACTTATATAACAAATGAAAAAGATCGTGAATTGATTAAAAGAGCATATGAATTTGCAAATAAAAAACACGATGGCATTTTTAGAAAATCTGGTGAACCTTATGTTCATCATCTTCTTGAAGTTGCGTATATTTGCGCTCAATTACAAAGTGGTCCTGTTACGATTGCATCGGCTTTTTTACACGATGTAGTCGAAGATACCGATACAACAGTAGAAGATATTAAAAAGTTATTTGGAGAGGAAGTTGCTAGAATTGTCGATTCTTTAACCAAGATTCAAAGATTAAAATTATCTAGAAATACACAAGAAGACTTTGAAGCTGAAGATCATAGAAAAATTTTCTTAGGAATGGCTAAAGATGTTAGAGTTATTATTATCAAATTAGCTGATAGATTGCATAATTTAAGAACTATTGAATCATTAAAACCAGAAAGACAACATGCTTTAAGTAAAGAGACATTGGAAGTTTTTGCTCCGATTGCTCATCGTCTTGGTATTTATAAAATTGAAAGTGAATTAGAAGATTTATCATTAAAAATTGAAAAGCCTGTAGAATATCAAAATATTTTAGATGAATTAAATGCAAATATTAAAAATAGAAGTAAAGCTTTAAATACATTAAAAAAGAAAATTGCTGATATTTTATATG